>NZ_JAYGHG010000028.1:0-57133 GCF_034931085.1 Nodularia harveyana UHCC-0300
TTAGCTACTTTCCTAATTGAGATGTTTTTCTCAAGATGTGCTGCAACTATTTTTTCTCTAAGATCGACAGAGTATGACTTCATTTAAAAATATTTATATTTTAATCTAGTGTACCTCATTACAGACGCAAGTGCTGTATCTGTATCGAAACCCATCGGTTTATGATGATTGGTACGGTGTAATTATTTTCCAGTCTCGCAGTTTAGAACCAGAAAACAAAACCATTCACAGGTCACTACTGGATAGTTTGCAAGTACAACGAATTTATTTAGACGAGTTAGGTAATTTTGATCAGCAACCTGTAGGTATTAGCTTGATGCAATTAACCATTGCGTCAGATGATCAAATGGTGGAACAGGCGAAAAGCTTAATCGAACGGGTGCAACAAGAAGAACTGAGTTTTTTGCCTAAAGATGACATAATAGATGTAATTACAACAATCGCTGTTTATAAGTTTGCCAATTTAAGCCGTGAAGAGGTAGAGGCGATGTTAGGAGTCAATTTAGAAGAAACTAGGGTTTATCAAGAAGCCAAAGCTGAGGGTAGAGAAGAAGGTAGAGAAGGACTTAAACTCGAACTTGTACCCCGAATGTTGGCGCGTGGTCTAACAATTGAGGAAGTTTCTCAGTTATTGGGTTTAACCCCGGAACAAGTAAGACTTGCAATAGGGCGAAATTCCCCGTAACAACTGTAGCAAATCTGTAAATCTAGTTATTGACCTCACCCCGCATTGACTTTCCTGAAAGCGGAAGACACAGCACTTTCCAGTGTTATGAGGTACTTTAACCCCACCCCCAACCCCCTCCCCGCAAGCGATGAGGGGGCTAAGATTTACCTTATATAATTGAAAATTGCTGTAAGAACTTAGGGGTGAGGTTTTCTGCGAAATTAAACTAGGGAACTTACAAATTTTTCCAATCTATCCATTCCCTTGTTAATGGTCGCCATATCAGTGGCGTAAGACAAGCGAATGTTTTGATCAGCACCAAAGGCGATTCCTGGAATAACTGCAACTTGGTGGGCTTCTAAGAGGGCGTTGCAAAAGTCCAGGGACTTCAGACCTGTTTTACTGATATCAGGAAACAGATAAAAAGCGCCGTCTGGTTTAGCACAACTCAATCCCGGAATGGCGTTGAGTCTGTCTAACATCACTTGTCGCCGTTTAGCGAAAGCCTGAAGCATTGTTTTTACACAGTCTTGAGAACTTTCTAAAGCGGCGATCGCACCATATTGAGCAAAGGTACATACATTGGATGTACTATGTCCTTGAATAGTGCTAGCAGCTTTGATAATCTCCACTGGCCCGGCCAAGTAACCCAGTCGCCAACCAGTCATGGAGTAGGCTTTAGCAAACCCATTACTAATTAACGTGCGCTTAAAAATTTCCTCACCCAGGGAACCAATGCTGATATGTGTCGCACCGTCGTAGAGGATCTTTTCGTAAATCTCATCAGAGACCACAAAGATATCTGCATCCACTACTACTTGCGCCAGGGCTTTAATTTCCTCCGGCGTGTATACCATCCCAGTGGGATTAGATGGGGAGTTGAGGATAAATAACTTGGTTTTGGGGGTAATTGCTTGACGCAATTGCTCTGGGGTAACTTTATAATTTGTGGTGACATCTGTGGTCACAATTACTGGTTTCCCACCCACTAAAGTTACCATTTCCGGGTAACTCAGCCAATAAGGAGCCGGGATAATTACCTCATCACCGGGATCAATTAGGGCTACCATCAAGTTATACAGAGAATGTTTACCGCCATTGGTGACAATCACATTCTCTGATTGATAATCAAGACCGTTATCAGTTTTCAGCTTGCGGGCGATCGCATCCCGTAACTTTGGTTCTCCAGCTGCTGGGCCATACTTGGTCTTGCCTGATTCCAAAGCTTGTGCTGCTGCGGCTTTGATGTGGGCTGGAGTGTCAAAATCCGGTTCTCCAGCGCTAAAACTACAAACGTCTATTCCTTCAGCCTTCATGGCCTTAGCTTTAGCTGCGATCGCTAAGGTTAAAGAAGGTGTTACCTGACTTACTCTTGCTGCCAGCTTCATGCTTAATTTATTTGGCAATTCTCTCACTTCTCTTAGGATATCTCACAATCCCTACCAAGACTTGTTTTTTAGAGGATATCTCAGAAGTGGCGATTTAATTATCATTGTCGGAGATGAATCGGGACAAGTATATTTTCTACAGTGGGAAAATAGCAGAGTAGGCGAATAAGGTTGTGCCGTCACAATTAATGCTTCCCTACGCGATAGTTACTTCTGGCGACAAGTAGACATCCTGAATTGCATGAAACAGTTTCACACCTTCCTCAAAGGGACGCTGGAAAGTTTTCCGCCCAGAAATTAAACCAGTTCCGCCAGCCCGCTTATTAATTACTGCTGTGCGAATCGCCTCAGCAAAGTCATCTTTACCAGATGCACCACCGGAATTAATTAGTCCCGCACGTCCACAGTAGCAGTTCAAGACTTGATAACGAGTCAAATCAATGGGGTGATCACTGGTTAATTCTGTATAAACTCGTTCATCAGTTTTGCCGTAACTCTGATTAGTCGCTTTGCTTACTGCATTATAGCCACGGTTACATTGAGGTAATTTTTGTTTAATGATGTCCGCTTCTATGGTGACACCCAAATGATTAGCTTGTCCGGTAAGGTCAGCAGCCAGATGATAATCTTGGTCTTGTTTGAAAGTGTCATTCCGCATATAGCACCAGAGAATAGTCACTAAACCCAATTCATGGGCGCGTTTAAAGGCTTGGCTAATTTCCTGAATTTGTCTAGCAGATTGTTCGGAACCAAAGTAAATTGTGGCACCTACAGCCACAGCACCCAAGTTCCAAGCTTGTTCCACATCACCAAACAATATCTGGTCATATTGATTAGGAAAAGTGAGCAGTTCGTTGTGGTTGATTTTAGCGATTAGGGGGATTTTATGGGCATATTTACGAGAAACGCTACCTAATACACCTAAAGTCGTCGCTACGGCATTACAGCCCCCGGCGATCGCCAACTTGATAATATTTTCTGGATCAAAATAAATTGGATTAGGCGCAAAAGATGCCCCAGCCGAGTGTTCAACTCCTTGGTCTACTGGTAAAATCGACAAATAGCCAGTATTCCCTAGCCGCCCATGAGAATAAAGTTGCTGGAGATTACGTAAGACTTGGGGAGAGCGATCGCTATTTAACCACACCCGATCTATAAAATCTGTTCCTGGTAAATGTAGTAAATCTTGAGAAACCTTAGCTTTGTATGTCAGTAGATATTCTGCCTCTTCACCTAACAAAGCCTGAATAGAATTAACCTCTAAAAGTGTTGTAGTCATTGAATTTTCCTCTCACTTCAGGCAATGACAAACATAATTGATATTAATTCATAACCAGCGAATTTTTCACTCTATTGTAGAAAAATCACCAATAAACTTAGTGATATCCATTCCCTCTTTGAGAATGCATTTAGATTATCTGTTTATCTGTGGTTATAAATAATAATTAGGATTCTTGCCATAACTCTATTTTAAATTTTCATCATACTAAGTCATATACCAAAAGACACAAATCACAGCAAGTCAGTTATTAATGTCAAAACCCCTGTATATTTGGTCGTTCAGCACGAAATTATTTAACATAACTCAAATACTTAACTACTGTGAGAAACGTTATTCCCCATAGCTGCCTATAAAGCATAGTTCCCAAGACCAGCCTGAGAACTATGAAGCCTTTGAATGTAAATTATATCTGACCGCTAAAGGCAGGCTTTACTTTACGGTCAAATCTTTCCCCCAAGTCTTCAGCCATAGTTAAAGTACCTGGTTTACAGCGTTTGACATTCACAAGTATTTCTTGCGCCCCTTCCACCTCCAAATCTTCCACGTAGCCTTTCATCGCAACTTTGGCATCAGCAGAACTTAAAAAAGGCCCGAAGTAATAAGTACAACGGGGATTCTGCGTCACAATTTCCACCCACCAGGCTAAACCCAGGTTGTGAAAAGTGTTAATTAATGATTCCTTCAGGTTATTCCAAATCGTTTGCATGGTTGTAGCCGATTTATCAATGTGGTACTGAATGTTAAAGGAAAGAATATGCTGTTGTTTTTTCTTTTACATTTCTTTATACTCTTTTACTGGTTTTTTTTAAAGAGGTTTGTGTATTTTATCTAGGTACAAAGTGTTTAATGAGCGTTGCCTATAGATTTCATAAAGCGCCATACCTGCGGCAACTGAGGCGTTGAGACTAGGAGTTTTGCCCATCAGGGGTATTGAAACCAATACATCACAGGAACGTTGGGTGAGCATACTTAGCCCTTCGCCTTCGGAACCAATAACCAGAACAATAGGGCCACTAAATTTAACTGTTTGCACCGGTTCGCTACCAGTAGCCGCAGTACCATAAATCCAAAAGCCAGCTTCTTTCAATTCTTCTAAAGAGCGACTGAGGTTAACAACTCTCGCTACCGAAAAGTTTTCTAAAGCACCTGCTGCCACTTTCATTACTGTAGAAGTGATTCCTGATGCTCTTCTTTGGGGAATTACCAATCCTTGAGCGCCTATGGCTTCAGCAGTGCGAATAATTGCTCCCAAGTTGTGGGGATCAGTAATTCCCTCAGCTACTACAATTACGGGATCAGTCACAGATTTTGCCTGTGTAATTAAATCCGACAATTCCATGTAGTCGTGGGGGGCTACTTGTGCCGCGATCCCTTGGTGATTAGCGCCGTTAGTGATTTGGTCTAAGCGTTTTGGCTCGACTTCATCAATCACCGTGCCATGTTCCTTCGCTTGTAGGAGTAAGTGATGAAAGCGGTGGTCATAACGCAGACGGGTGGTAATCCAGATGCGGTTCAGTCCCCGTTCACCTGACAAGGCAGTTAAAACTGGATGACGACCGTAGATCAGATCACTGTCTTCTGGTGGTTTTGCGGCTGGAGGTGCGTAGGAATCAAAGCGATGTGAACTGGTGTTTCTGGAAACAGGTTTTTTGTCTCTATCGCCCACACGGGGACTGCGAATGGAATTAGAAATTACCCGTTTACCCTTCAGCTTAACTGGTTGGACACGATTAGAATCACTAGGAGTCTCGATTTTCCTGGGTTTACTTGTCATATCAATTTTGGATAAATTTTATGGGGTGGACGTTGAGATTATTTGAATTTATTGAAGTCCAAGTGCTGAGTGTCCTATCCGGAGATGGATTCACTCACTGTTTGTTTAGATGGAGTTTCTGCAACAATTCGGTTAAGCGCTGGGAATCTGTGAGATAAAGGTAGCCAATTAAAGCTTCTAAACTTGTTGCCTGTTGATAAATTTTGGGGTCAACCCGCTTAGGTCGTCCTGAAGCGGCATTACGGCCTCGACGGACAATTTCTAATTCGGCCGGTCTCAGATGCGGAGTCAGCGATCGCAAATGTAGCGCTTGTGTTTCGGCTCTTACTTGTGCTACCACCAAACAGTGATAGGTTTTTGTCTGCTGCATAGGCAACAGATAGAACATCCTAACATACAATTCATAAATTGCATCACCTATATAGGCTAAAGCCAAAGGCGAAATTTGTTGTATTTGTGACTCAGAAATCTGTAGAGGTAATGTCCCGGTGGTTGCCAACACTGACTGATGCCAAGGCGAATCCGGTTTAAAGGTTTCATCCTGTCCATCTGATAGCTCTTGTTTCTGTGATGTCACAAAATCATCATTCCTTAAGGGGCTATGGTTGGCAGGCATATTCAGAAAAATTAAACTTATTGATCATTTCTGAAACCAGCCATGTTGATACACCGGACATAATTGAGACTTTCAAATATTACTTAATAATTTTAACCTTTTTGATGGCTGATTTATCTGGAGCAGCAATCTATTTTTGGAATCATTGCCGCCATAATGCCATAGAATTAAGTCTTTTAAATTAATTAATTGTTAAACCTCTCTCACCAGGAGAGAGGTTATTGGTCAGCGTTTCTTAAAATTAAGCTACCCAGATATAATTACGCTTTGCTGATGCAACTTCTTTAGATCAAGGGATCAAGACTACTTGATATTTTCTAAAGCCGCATCAACTGAAGTTTGCAGGGCTAGAAACTTTTCTAAGCGAACAAGCTTGACCGTTTGAGTAACGCGGGCATTGGTGACAATTTGTAAAGTACCGCCGGCAGTTTGAGCTTGTTTAGCTAGCTGCACCAAAGCGCCCAAACCGGAGCTATCAACAAAGTCAATTTGTGAGAGATCCAAGATAATATGCTTCGGACCTTCTTCAATTTTATTGCCCAGTACCTTGCGAAATGTCGGCTCAGAAAATGCGTCTAACAAACCTGTGAGGCGGAATAGCTGACAGTTATCCCGGGCTTCGCGTGTGCCTCTCAGACTCACGGTTAGATTCAGTGGTTCAGCAATAATTCCCTCCTCATGGTGAAAGCGAACGCTCAAGTATAGATGGTTTTAGCACAATTTGTCTACAATATGCTGAAATCTCAGGATATAAATCAATTTGTAGTGATTCTCCTTTTACCGTGCTGTTCGCATGGCTTGGACAAATTGCTCAAACAAGTAGTCAGCATCATGAGGTCCAGGACTAGCTTCTGGGTGATACTGAACAGAGAATATCGGCAGAGATTTATGGCGTAAACCAGCCACTGTCTGATCATTGAGGTTCAAGTGGCTAACCTCTAAAACTCCCGCCGTTAATGACTCTGGGTCAATGGCGAAACTGTGGTTTTGGCTGGTAATTTCGATCTTTTGCTGTAGTCCGGCGGGCTGATTTAAACCACGATGTCCAAATTTTAGCTTATAAGTTTCTGCTCCCAGGGCATGACCTAAAATTTGATGTCCCATACAAATGCCGAATATGGGTTTTTCACTTTCCAGCAATGCTTTTGCAGTGGTAATACCTTCAGTAACGGCGGCGGGATCACCTGGTCCATTGGAAAGAAATATCCCATCTGGGTTATATTTGAGAATTTCCTCGGCTGGGGTATCTATTGGCACAACTATAACGCGGCAACCGTGACTGGCTAGGCGGCGCAAAATATTTCGTTTGACACCAAAATCCAGGGCGACCACAGTAAAGGGTTGTTCCTGATCGACCACAGATTCGGTGTTGAATTCCCAAGCAGGAATTGTCGCTTCTGTCCATTCATAGACCTTGGGGGTGCTAACTTGACGTGCCAAGTTTAAACCCGCCATATTTGGTGCTGCTAGTACCTGTTCTAACAATTCCCCTTCATCCAGAATTGATGTAGAAATACCACCATTCATGGCTCCTACTGTGCGGATTTTCCGGGTGAGGGCGCGGGTATCAATACCGTAGATTCCAGGTATTTGGTGCTGATTGAGGTAATCTGGGAGGGATTGTGTGGAACGCCAGTTACTGGGACGATGACAAATGTTACGGGCGATCGCACCAGCACACAGAGGCCGTGCCGATTCTTCATCTTCAAGATTGATCCCCGTATTCCCTAATTCCGGATAGGTAAAAATCACAATCTGACCGCAATAACTAGGGTCAGTCAGTACTTCTTGATATCCAGTCATACCAGTGTTAAATACCACTTCCCCGATTTTGGTTTCCGTGGCACCAAAAGACCAACCGCGATAAGCAGTTCCATCAGCCAAGACAAGTAGAGCCGGTATTCTGTCAGATAGAGGCATAAGTAATTAAAAGAAAAGGATAGGGTTAAATATGGTAAGTAGAGGGTAAATATGGTTTCAAAAGAGACAATCCTGGGATCAACCCCCACGCAGTGTAGCAAATCTGAAGTTTCGGTATACTGGAAGAGTGATTGTCGTGATAGTTGAAATTTATGGATTTCGCTGTCAGTAGTCAATAGTTAATAGTAAGCAGTATTGTGTCCTCAATTTAGCTAATACTGCAAATATTGATTAATTCATATCAAACTCCCTCTAATTGTCAGATTTCCAGTCCCTTAGCTATGTGGAATTGAAGTTAATTATGCTTCAGTCGTTTTTATCTCGTGCCACCCTGATTTTTCTTTCCAGCACTCTCGCGGTTTTGGGTGTTGCTTGTGAGCAAAGAACTGGTTCTGAGGGTAGCCTATCGGAGACAAGCCAAGATACTTCTGGGATTATTAATAATCAGAATTCCTTAGTCTCTAATAATTTAGCAGGATCGCCGACCATTAAACCAGTCGCACCGCTATCTCAGGAAGCTGCCAAAAGACTCCCTCCCCCAGAACCGGAGATCAATTTCTTTGAAATGGGTCTAGATAAAGCTATAGGGGCTTGGAGCATTAGTCAATCTGCTCAATCGTCAGATGATTGGAAGTTGGTTATGAGTCAGTACCAAGATGCGATCGCTTTCATGGAGAAAGTACCGCCTCAGAGCTTGGAGTTTACCACGGCCCAAGCCAAAATTTATGAATACCGCAGTCATCTGAAATCAGCTCAACAAAAAGCCTCTCCTCCCCCAACTCCCTCACGAAATATCATCGTGGCTGTTCCCCAAGCTCAAATCCAGCCATCCGTTACTCCACCCAAAACTCAAAAACATTCCCCAGTCACAACCCAGCCCACGAGATCAGCCTTTCTTACCCCAGAAGCTGAAGTATTTATTGTCCCCATCAAACGCCGGGTCGGAGGAACGCCAATTGTGGAAGTTACCTTCAACAACCAACAGAAATTTGAGATGATTGTAGATACAGGGGCAAGCGGTACGGTGATTACCGAGGAAATGGCTAATACCTTGGGAGTATTACAAGTGGGAACAGTTAAGGCAAATACTGCTAGTGCCAGAAAAGTAGAATTTCCCATTGGCTATGTTGATTCTATGACAATTTCTGGGCTGACGGTAAATAAAGTCGCAGTGGCGATCGCCGGACCGGAGTTAGAAACTGGATTATTAGGT
Source organism: Nodularia harveyana UHCC-0300 (assembly GCF_034931085.1). NCBI lineage: Bacteria > Bacillati > Cyanobacteriota > Cyanophyceae > Nostocales > Nodulariaceae > Nodularia > Nodularia harveyana. Next base: position 8,861 of record NZ_JAYGHG010000028.1, read on the forward strand.
CACGACTTCTTTGGTAAATATGATGTCACCATTAGACGCGATGTCGTGGAATTTAGCCCACAATCACACTCCCAAATTAACTCGGTTGTAGAAACTCGACCAGCTGTTCCAGTTTTTCCCAAGCCGAACCACTCTGAAGAATTTCCCTAGACACACTCACACCTTGAGCATGATTTAACCAGGGAATTACGCCCGCCACTTGCAAAGCCAAGGAAGCATTTAAAGCCACAGCATCCTGTTGTGCTGGAGTTCCCTTACCTTGTAGCACAGCCTTGAGAATCACCGCATTTTCTTGGACATTTCCACCCCGCAGCGCCGTAATGGGAGCAGCAGTTACACCTACTTCCTGGGGATTTACAGTAGTTAACTGCACTTCACCCTCTGATAACACTGCCAAGTCAGTGATATCCCCTAACCCCGCTTCATCCAGTCTTTCTCGCCCATGTAAAACAATTGCTTTTTCCTTACCTAAATTATTTAACGCCTGAGCAACGGTTGTTAAAAGTTTGGGAGTAAATAGCCCCACTACTTGCCCCTGGGGATATAAGGGATTCACTAATGGCCCCAGTAAATTAAATACTGTCCGCACCTTGAGAGTTCGACGCAAACCAGCCACAGCTTTCAGTGCAGGATGCCACCCAGGAGCAAATAAGAAAGTGATTCCCACCTCTTTTACAGCAGCTTGCACCTTTTCACTCTCAGCATTGAGATTCACCCCCAATGCTTCCAATACATCCGCGCTACCTGTAAGACTAGAAGCGGAACGATTGCCATGTTTAGCCACCGGTACACCGTAGGCAGCAGCTACAAAAGCTACAGCAGTGGAAATGTTAAAGGTTGAAGAACCGTCGCCACCAGTCCCACAGGTATCAATCAGAGGAATTATCCCTGGGGTAAATTCTTGTTTAGTTCCCAGTTTTGATTGGGCTTGTAAGACTTCCGCCATCCCCGTCAACTCTTCGGCGGAAATGCCTTTAAAGTTCAGCGCTGTTAAAATTGCCCCTGATAATTCCGGCGGTACGGCTTCCGTTAACCACCCTTGCATCAATTCCGCAGCTTGAATCCGAGTCAATGATTGACTATCCATTAGTTGTTGCAGCAGTAGATGCCAGTTAGAGGATTCTGGGGCAGAAATTGGGGAGGTTGCCATAATATTACTTTCTTCTATGGTGTAGCTCAGTTGAATATATGGGAATCCTACCGAAAAATAGCAACCTAGAGGTGAAAAAACAGAAACCAGGACTAGGGAGAAGTCACTAAGGAGAGAGCTAATACATAATTACGGCCAAATTTAGTTAAGAAAAGGTTATAAAGTCAGCAAACTTTAGCTAAAATAATTTAATTCTGCATGGGCAAAATTTAGAGGAAGGATATTGTATACAACAAAAGCTGTTCAAATCGGGGATCAGGTTGTCATCCTAAGTCCAGCATACGTAATTGGCAAAGTAGGCGTAGTGTGTGGAATGGAATCAAACTCTGACAGTCTAGCTACCACCCGTTGGATTATTGAAATAGAATCGGAAAATATGATGGTGTCACTGACATCGGATGAATTTAAGCCATTTACACCTAAATATAAGTAATTTTAGGGCGTAGTCGGTGGTTCTAATTCGTTGCTAATTCTCAGTTCTTTTTTGCTATGTTTCAACTGTTTCCAAAGAGTTTTAATTCTTTGATAGGCTTCTTGGGGAGTCAGTTTTCCAGATGTTTCTAAACAGGAGATGTAGCCAACTTTTTGCTCAAATTCCTGAAGGTTAGCATTAAATGCTAAATTCTTTGGCTGAAATTTGCCATAGTAACGACTACGAGGGTAAATAAATTTGTTTTGATCTTCCTGATTCGGCTCTGTCATCAATAGACTCCCTGTGAATGACCATTCAGTAATTAATTTAACAATTGGTATAATTAGATGTCTGCCAATTTTTCAGAAATTTTTCTGACTCACTAAAGTTATCGATACATGGAAAAAATAGTAGAGACAGAAATGCTCATGTCTCTCAATTAATTCTGCTAATATAATCTTTCAGCAGAGATATTTTAGAGGATGAGTATATATAGATACTTCCATTTGCTGTGGTGTTAATTGACTTATGGGGGCTGGTTTCATATCCCGGTAGTCTAGCAATTGCACTAAAACTAGGTAGGCGATCGCCAAGAGAATAGAAATTGCACCTGTAAGAATAGCAACTATTTTCGAGCGGCTCATTAGTATTTCCTCTAAATAATTTTTTGGTATATTATCAAAGTTTACACAAAATATCTGATAAAGCTCATCATTTATGATGATTAATATGCACTGCCAGCAAATTTAAATTGGGTAACTAAGCTGATATGGATAAACAACCGATACAAGTAATTGGAGGTGGATTAGCTGGGACAGAAGCAGCTTGGCAAATAGCCCAGGCTGGAGTGCCGGTAATTCTCCACGAAATGCGCCCAAAACGCTTTAGCCCAGCCCATCATACAGAACACGTAGCGGAATTGGTATGTAGTAATTCCTTTGGGGCTATGTCCAGCGATCGCGCTACCGGATTATTACACGAAGAACTACGCCAACTCAATTCCCTAGTCATCTCCAAAGCCGATGAACACGCAGTCCCGGCTGGTGGGGCGCTAGCTGTAGACAGAGGTAAATTTAGCGAAGACTTGACAGAAACTGTATCTCAGCATCCTTTAATTGAATTTCGCCGGGGTGAAGTCACAGCCATTCCCGAAGGAATCGTAGTTTTAGCCACAGGTCCCTTAACCAGTCCTGATTTAGCCGCAGATTTGCATCGCTTGACGGGGATGGAATACCTCAGCTTTTTTGATGCTGCTAGTCCCATTGTGGTGGGAGAATCGATCAACCATGATGTGGCTTTTATGGCCTCCCGCTATGACAAGGGTGAAGCCGCTTACCTGAATTGTCCCATGAATAAAGAGCAATATCTGCACTTTTGGTCAGAACTGCGGCAAGCTGAACAAACGGAAATCAAGGACTTTGAACGGGAAACCGCGAAATTTTTTGAAGCTTGTTTACCCATTGAAGAACAATCCCTGCGGGGAGAAGACACCATGCGTTATGGTCCCCTGAAACCAGTGGGATTATCTGATAGTCGCACCGGAGAACGTCCCTATGCAGTGGTACAATTACGGCAAGAAGATAAAGCTGGTCAACTTTGGAACATGGTAGGATTCCAAACAAATCTGCGCTGGGGTGAACAAAAACGAGTTTTCCGGCTGATTCCTGGTTTAGAAAATGCTGAATTTGTGCGGTTAGGAGTCATGCACCGCAACACTTTTATTAATGCGCCCCAATTAATGCACTCGACTTTGCAATTTAAGCAGCGTCCCACTTTGTTAGCGGCGGGACAGTTGATTGGTACGGAAGGTTACACCGCAGCCGCAGCAGATGGTTGGTTAGCGGGAACGAATGCAGCCCGGATAGCTTTGGGTAAGGAACCATTAACAGCACCACCGACGACGATGATGGGGGCGTTATTGGAGTTTATTAGTTCAGCTTCACCAAAGCATTTTCAACCAATGCCGCCGAATTTTGGGATTATGCCGGATTTAGGCGTGAAAATTAAGAGTAAGCCGGAGCGTTATGGACGTTACCGCGATCGCTCTTTGGCTGATTTGGCAAGTTGGAAAAGTCAGTTTTAACAGTTAACAGTTAACAGTTATCAGTTATCAGTTAAGAGACATAATTGGGTCTAAGAGGCTGTTTGAAAAGTATTATATGAAACCCATAATCTCCAAAAACCTAACCCCCCTTCCCCCCTTCCCTACAAGGGAATGGGGTTTTCAAAGCCTCTCTCCTTGCAGGGGAGAGGTTTGGAGAGGGATCAATTTATACATTAAAAACTTTTCAAACATCCTCTAAATTCTCTACCTCATGGCTTGTTTACTGATTTAATCATGTTAAAATTTGCTGAGTTTGGGGAATAATGCTGTTGATGGTTGCAATTTTTCGGCTAAATCAACAGCATGAAATCGCTATTTTTTCCCCACAGAAAATCATTTTGGTTATGTCTTGTATTCTGCTGTGTTTTGTGCATTGGTTTAGCATGGCTACCAGGATTTGCAAATACTACACCAACAATTGATAGTCTGAGAGAACAGCAGCAAGAAGTTAAGCAAAAGCGTGATCAGAGAATTCAGCAGCGCGATCGCCTGACGGATTTGCAAGAAGCCGCACAAAATCGGTTGAGTGGTTTAAAACAAAATCTGCAAACTACAAATAGTTATATTCAAGATAGTGAGTTAAGGTTGCGCGTAGCTACAGAAAATCTGGAAGCATTGGAAGCAGATTTAGTGGTGACAGAAGCTAATTATGCCGAAATTCGCGCCGCTACAGTGGCTAGATTACGATATCTTCAGCGATCGCCAGCTTCCCAAGGATTAGCGGTTTTACTCCAAAGCCAAAATATCAGCGACTTTCTCCGCCGTCGTCGTCAACTGAAGTTAGTCTATCAGGCTGACCACAAGATTTTAGCCCAACTCAACGTCCAATCAGACTTAATCAATCAACAAAAAACGGCAGTAGAACAGCAAAAAAACGAAATTGCTTTGATTCGTCAGCAGTTACTCTTACAAAAAGCCGATTATCAAGTTCAGGCGGAATCACAATCCGAATTAATTGCACGTTTAAATGGCGATCGCCTCGCCTTAGAAGCCGCACAAAACCAGCTAGATCAAGACTCGCAAAACTTAGAAACCTTGATTCAACAGAAAGTTGCAGCCGCCCAAGCCAAAGCCAACAGCCGCACTAACATCTTCATTCGGGGAACGGGGATATTAGCTTTTCCCAGCAACGCACCCCCCAGCAGCGCCTTTGGTTGGCGAATACATCCGATTTTGGGATATCGGCGCTTTCATTCCGGGTTAGATTTTGCTGCTAGTTATGGTAGTAAAATTAGAGCCGCCGATGCTGGAAACGTGATTTTTGCAGGTTGGTTTGGCGGTTATGGCAGAACTGTGATTATCGATCATGGTAAAAACAAGACTACGTTATATGCACACGCCAGCGAGTTATATGTATCTGAAGGACAATCGGTAGAACGAGGACAGGCGATCGCATCTGTCGGTTCCACGGGTTTATCTACCGGGCCTCACCTCCACTTTGAAGTGCGTCGCCGTGGTACTCCCGTAAACCCTGCTGATTATTTTTAAAACTATGATATAATTAGCTAAAGTTAGGGCGTGTGGCTCAGTGGATAGAGCAACAGATTCCGGTTCTGTAGGTCGGGGGTTCAAATCCCTCCACGCTCGTTAGGTTTTAGATAATAACTACAAAACAGAAACTTGTTTTTCTCTCACTTCACCTTATTTTATCCTGAAAACAAATACTTAGGGTCAATAGTCGATTGAGATAAAGTTATTGCATCTGCTTGGATGGAACGATGTAAGAGTTTGGTTAAAAACTTTGAGCGTACACTCAGTCATGCAACTGCCAAGCTCAATCTATGTTTTATTCGACTCATGCTTAAGCGGTTAGCTCAGGCATAGATATCAAATGGATTCTATAACCCTGTAATACAGTGTAAGGTAATTAAGAGTAAATCCCATTTACCGACTTCACAAAGCAATCACCTATCCCCAGTGCTACCATCAAGCATAATTTAAATAAGAGCCGCTCTATATTTGAGTTTAGGCAAGAGTAACTTCCAAGTAAAACTAGGAGTCTTGTAGCATGATCAAGAAATTTTTATTGATATGTATATTATTTTTGAGTATTCATATAATTATTCATAAGTCTGAAGCCTTTACGCCACCAAATACATATTATCCCCTTGATGTTATTGAAGGAGCAGGATTATACAAAACTTCCCTGCCAAATGGCAATCAAGCCTATCTTCAAGTAATAGATTTGCGAAAGGTTCAGATAGATCAAATTGTTGGTGAGATAGATAATATGGGAATTAAACAAGGTAAGTATTATCAAAATAAAGCTGATAACTACAGCCCTTATTTTCAAAATAAACCCTTTAAGAATATCTGGAATGAATATAATCTACTTTATGGTAAAAAAGTATTTTCTTTAATTAACTGTGCTTTTTTTGAAGAATATAAATCAAGCACCCAACTAGCTTTTCCAGTAAAACTGAATGGTCAAATTATTACAGCAGGTAGTAGCCCATACGGGCCTTCTAGACAAGCAGTAAACAATTACTATAAAAATATAAAACTAAAAGCACTAGTTTGGAATCATAAAAATGCTTACATTACCGATTATGAGCCGGAATCGGGTTATCCACTGAATAAACAAAACGTCAAAAATGCGCTTGTAACTTACAAATACAGCGACCATCCTGCTAAAGTTTTAGGTAAAAATCTGGCGAACAAATATCATGTTATTGGCACTTTAAACAAAGATGGTGTTCCTGGAGATGAATTAATTATAATATTAACTGTTAATCAGGCTACGTTAGATAAAGCAGCAGACTTACTCCGAAAAATAGGAATAAACGGCGATATTATCACGATTGATGGTGGAAGTTCTACATTAATTACTAATCCCCGTACTGGAGCATTGATTGTACCGCAACCTGTTAATATGAAATCTAATCCATTTGCCAGCAATTTACCGCATTATCTAGGATTTCGTCAAAAAGGCAATTCCCAAAAACAAGCAAAAATTTTTATCAGTCAACCTGTAAATAATATCCCAATCAAAGCAAATATTCCTTATCTGATTTTGTGGAGAGATAATTTAGTTGGTAAAATTAAAATTGAATTTAAATCTAAATCAAAACAAGCTCAGGTAATTGCAGATCAAACAACTAATGATGGTATTTATAAATGGACTCCAGAACAGCCAATATTATCAGGGTCTATGATTCAAGTGACGAGTTTAGAAAATCCAAATATTTTCGCTAAATTAGAGTTAAAATAGCTGTTATGACCATAAAGGAGAAATAAAATCATGAGTCTAAACTGTTGATTAATTTTTCTATTGTTAAATTCTTTGTATCTTCATCTAAATAATCAAAGACTTTTTTCAAAAGTTCTGGAGACGCATTTTGAGCAAACCAGTCTTCACTAGGATTATCTTGAATATTTAAATAATACTTTAATCCTTCTTCTATCGCATTTTTATCCGATTTCTCCAATTGTCCAATTCGATTTAGCCAATTACCTGATACATCTTTGAAGCAATTAGCATCAACAGTATATATTTGATGAACTAAAGCGTAGGATTTTTTAGTCAGAGAATTTCTACTTGTAGGGTTAACAGGATATGTGGTTGGTAAACCATTAAATGTTGTTTGTGAAGTTAGAGGAATAACAGAAAAAGTTGCTATATATCCTGATTCATCTTGAAATTTATCACTTGTCCAGATGATATAAGGATGTGTCCCTCTCAAAACCCTGCTGGAATTAATATTTTTACTGCAACTTTGACATTCAACTTCACCTGGCTCATCTAAATTATAAATATGGACATGACCTAATTTGCAACTAAGAGATACCCTGTAGGAATTTATGAAATAGATCCAACCTTGTCTAGGTCTTTGTCCCGCCACTTTACAACCCTAATTCACTGACTAATTTTTCTCTTTCTGTTTGTAAGTTAAGTTTAACTTTTTCTTCTGGATGATGTGTATTTTTCACCTCTTGCATGGGAGCAGTTTGATACACATACTCTAGTAACTGGTTGAGCTTATCTGCACCAGCCCACTCTCTACGAATATTATTCAAAACCAATTTAAGACTTATAGGTAGTTGCAAATCATCTACCTGAGCGGTTTCATTAACAGGTCTAATGTATGTGACACTTTCCTGATAATCTTGAATAATCTCTTTCCCATTCATTTGATTTAAAGCAGCATCTATACCTTCATTCCAAGGTCCGAATTGATAATAACACCAATCTAGATCAGTGAGTTGCTTTCCTGTCCACTTAACAGAGTAAAGATCAGCTAAATACAAAAACTTAATTAATTGTGTTTTTGTAATATATCCTTTTGTGGCATATACAAAATATTTGATGAGTTTATCTAACATAACTTTTCTCTCTGGTAGCAGTAAATCAGTCTGTGTGAATTGACATAGGATATATAGAAAAATTCATAAATTTTGATTTTTGAACTTTATTTATTTTACTTAAGCATCTTAATACTCTGTTGACTTACTAGCTAAAATCACACACCAAAATTATACTACAAAATTGATTACCTACACACAATCTTTACGTAAAAAATTGGAGTATCAATTGACTACAGATGAATATATATAAATTACTTAGGACTTACGCACAAATTACGGAATAACTAACCACAGAGACGCAGAGGACACAGAGGAATCAGGATTGGAGAGAGTTTTTGCGTAAGTCCTGTTATTTTAGAGAGATAAATTAAATAACAGGTAAATTCTGCTTTTGACCTCACCCCACTTGTCAGTTGCTTGACAGTATCCCTGCTCTTTAGTAAAGAGAGGCTTTGAGGGTGAGGTTCTGTATTTATTAAATCCGCATTCCTTACTTTTTCACGAGAAAATAGGCTGTAGCATACTCAGGTAATTGGCGGATGTACTGGGTAAACTCTTGGCGATTCTTAAAAGTTCCGGCTAAGAAATCAAGTTGATGCAGATTTGGTAAAAATGCTCCGCCTGTATCCGCTATCACTCCCATTTGCAACTGTTTCCGCCCATTTCTAGTATGTTCCATCACGACTATTCTACCTAAGCCAATATTAAGAATATCTCCAGCAAATGTGACTCCTGGTTGAATGGAAATTTTCGCGTCTATATTATGTCCATAACCTTTAATAGCGTCCACTTGTCGAAAGTACCAGTAACGCTTTTGGGCTGTGGGTTTTAATCCCGGTACATAAGAAATACCGTTGTTTCTATCTACATTGAAAAATGCTTGAGTTCCATCGGTAAAATTAATCAGGATTGTTCCCTGCATTAAGGCTTCTTCTAAGCCAGCGCGAGTTAAATAAGCGAGGGGCTTAACTCTACCATGTTCTTTTCCACCAGGCTCATAAATACCTGATAAAACATCCTGTTTTGTATATCTGGTGTAGAATTTATCATCAATTTCGTCTGCTTCTAAACTGTAAAGGGGGATATTATAAGTAGAGGTTTTAGTTCGGGAACCTGTATGCTCAAAAACAGCATATTTTGTGAGTCTGATCTGATTTTGCTGCTGGTTTGTAGGATTATAAGCAGTCCATTTAATAACTCGAAAATTCTGATTAATAAATTCAGGATCTTTTAACCGGGTGACGCGATTATTGTTGATGTCCTCAGTGAGGATAGTAATCATAAAATCTAAGGTTCCCACAATATCTTCTACGGTCACTCCTTGGGTATCGAGAATTCCTTTACGAAAAATGTTTGGGTCTTCAGCAGCATGATCTTCAAAATATTTTCTGGTGTTAACTAAAACGCTTAATAAATCTCTTTGCTGAAAATTAACGTTAGATGTTGGTAGTTTTCCTGGGCTTAAAACTTGACTACCTTCAATACTAAATTTATATTTTTCCCACTCATCAACAACTGGATAACTTACCGGGATTGATGCTTGATTTTGCTGAGATTTAGAGGTGTTTATTTGGCTGATATTTTGCTCAGATATCTGGTTAACCGTTAAAGGATTTGGTAAAATTGTGGCTAGGGATATCTGCGATTTGATGGGAGAATTATTTTCTGTCTGATTTTCGGCAAGTTGTGGTTTATTTTTTGACTGCGTATATAAACTCATACTAGTTGAACTGACTAGCAATAAAGCTGCAAAACTTAATGTGAGTCGGAGTTTTTGGGTTGAGAAGATATGCATAAGGAAGATTAAGTGCTGATATTAAATACTAATGGCAATTTATCAATTGTAAACAATAGTAATTTAGAGGATGTTTCAAAAGTTTTTAATGTATAAATAAACCCCTCTCCAAACCTCTCCCCGACACGGAGAGAGGCTTTGAAACCCCTATTCCCTGGTAGGGAAGGGGGGAAGGGGGGTTAGGTTTTTGGAGATTATTGGTTTCATCTAATACTTTTCAAACATCCTCTTAACTAGGACTTACGCAGACTCTATGACTTCTTGGCGTTCTTGGCGACTTGGCGGTTACATAAATTAAGCCTTTCGGCAATTTTTGCGTAAGTCCTATTAACCATTAGCTAATTATGGATACGACTGGGGGGTAATTAGATCAGGACTTACGTAAAATTATGAGAAAATAAACCACAAAGGACGCAAAGGACACAAAGTTAAGAGGGTTTGAGAGAGGTACTGGGTAAGTCCTATATATTTTTTTGATTGTAAATATCCCAGTTTAGTAGTATCAGATTATACGGTGAAATTCGGGCTAAACTTGAATTAAATATCTCAATATGGTAAGTGTTGCAATCAACTGACTTTAATATAGTGGGGTTTGGAATGAATAAAATCTACATTGTCCCCTGCTAAGTTAGAGCATAATAGTAATTTTCATGAGTAATTCCCAAACTTTTAGGGGTTGCGGATATTGCTGGTGAAGTTGAGAATAAATAGGCGAAGCAGACGGGGAAACTAACGTGAGTTATGGATTTGATTACGATTTAGTGATTATCGGCGCAGGTGTAGGTGGACATGGAGCAGCCCTACACGCCGTTAGCTGTGGTTTGAAAACAGCGATTATTGAGGCTGGGGACATGGGAGGAACCTGTGTTAACCGTGGCTGTATACCTTCTAAGGCTTTGCTAGCAGCTTCTGGTCGGGTGCGTGAGTTGCGTGATGCTCACCATTTGAAGTCTTTGGGGATTCAAGTTGATAATGTAGCATTTGATCGCCAAGCGATCGCCGATCATGCTGGCAATTTAGTATCAAAAATTCAAGGGGATTTAACCAACAGCCTCAAACGCCTGGGCGTTGATATTATTCGGGGTTGGGGCAAAATTGCGGGAACTCAAAAGGTGACGATTAGCAGTAATGGTACTGAAAAAACCGTTACAGCTAAAGATATCATTCTTTCCCCTGGTTCAGTACCTTTTGTACCTCCAGGCATTGAAGTAGACGGCAAAACCGTTTTTACCAGCGATCAAGGTGTAAAATTAGCATCTCTGCCAGAATGGGTAGCGATTATTGGTAGTGGCTACATTGGTTTAGAATTTTCTGATGTTTACTCGGCTTTGGGCTGTGAAATCACGATGATTGAAGCCCTAGATCAATTGATGCCAGGGTTTGACCGCGATATTGCTAAACTGGCAGAACGGGTGTTAATTACTCCTCGTGATATTGAAACTAAGGTAGGTATATACGCGAAAAGAATTATTCCCGGTTCGCCGGTGGTAATTGAATTGGCAGATTTCCAAACCAAAGAAGATGTTGATGTAATTGAAGTGGATGCTTGTTTAGTAGCTACAGGACGCATCCCCGCCACGAAAAACTTGGGTTTGGAAACTTTAGGGATTGAATTAGACCGCCGGAATTATATCCCTGTAGACGATCGCATGGCAGTTTTGTCAGGTGGCGAAGCAGTACCCCATGTCTGGGCTATTGGTGACGCTACTGGCAAAATGATGTTAGCACACGCGGCTTCAGCCCAAGGAATTGTGGCGGTAGATAATATTGTGGGGATAAATCGGGTGATAGACTATCGCAGCATTCCCGCAGCTGCATTTACTCACCCAGAAGTTAGTTATGTGGGTTTGACAGAAGTCGCCGCTAAGGAACTAGCACAAGCTGAAGGCTTTGAAATCGCTACCAGTAAAAGTTACTTTAAAGGTAATTCCAAAGCTTTGGCAGAAAATGAATCTGACGGTATGGCTAAGGTGGTGTATCGCAAAGATACTGGTGAGGTTTTAGGTGTTCATATCTTCGGAATGCACGCCGCCGACTTAATTCATGAAGCATCAGCTGCGATCGCTAATCGTCAAAAGGTGCAAGACCTCGCTCATTTAGTCCACGCCCATCCCACACTTTCCGAAGTGTTAGATGAAGCCTATAAACGAGCCTTAGTTTAAGGAGTAATGGGGAAAAGAAGTAGGGGTAAAATTTGTTCCTAATTCCCACTCCCCACTCCCCACTCCCTACTCCCCACTCCCTACTTACTCCCAAATTATGAAAATTCGCCGCCGTTCTACCAACACCACAATTAATGTTTCTTTTTTACGTTATAAGTCTGCTTTACCAGATATAGAACCAGATAATATTTTGGAAGAAATTGTCTGGCATAAGGAAATTGAAATTGACCAAATGCGGGAAAGGCGACCTTTGGCACAATTGCAAAAACAGGCACTTTCCGCCCCGCCAACTCGTGATTTTATTGCCGCTCTCAGACAAGGAAAAACCAAGCCGGCGTTAATTGCTGAAGTTAAAAAGGCTTCCCCTAGTAAGGGCGTTTTACGAGAAGATTTTGATCCGGTGGCGATCGCATCTGCATATCAACAAGGTGGTGCTAGTTGTCTTTCAGTATTGACAGATAGTAAGTTTTTTCAAGGTAGTTTTGAGAACTTGGCTCAAGTCCGAGCTACCGTAGATTTACCCCTTTTATGTAAGGATTTTATTATCTATCCTTATCAAATGTACTTGGCTCGGATTCAAGGTGCGGATGCGGTTTTGTTAATTGCAGCGATTCTCAGTGACCAAGATTTACAATACTTTCTCAAAATTACCAAAGCCCTGAAGATGTCGGCTTTAATTGAAGTTCATGATTTAGCAGAACTTGACAGAGTATTAGCTTTAGATGGTGAATTTTTAGTAGGAATCAATAATCGCAACTTAGAAGATTTTTCTGTTGACTTGCAAACTACCTGCAATTTATTAGCAGCAAGAGGAAGTGAATTACAAGCACGGAATCTTTTAGTTGTTAGTGAATCTGGGTTACATACGCCAGCAGATTTGCAAACAGTAAAACAAGCCGGCGCAGCAGCTGTATTAATCGGAGAATCTTTAGTTAAGCAACCAGATCCAGCCGTAGCCATTACCAATCTCTTTGCTTAAATTCTCTTGTATAGACGCGAGCGATCGCGTCTTGTAAAACCAGAAACAAGGTATTTTACTCATTGTTATTAATTTGACCATTTTTGGTTAATTAAAACGGGTTTCTGTTGAGGCATCAATTGTTTACCAAATTTGGCGTAAAGAGCAGGAATAACTAATAAAGTCAAAGCCGTAGAAGTAAATAAACCTCCCAAAACTACAATTGCCAAGGGTTGCAGAATTTCATTTCCAGCCCCACTAGCGATCGCCAAAGGCAGCATCCCTAGTGCGGAAGTAAGTGCGGTCATCAGAATAGCATTAACTCGTTCTAGTGAACCTTTAACAATCACATCTTTGAGGGGCATTCCCTGAGCAAACTTATTGTTATAGTTGTCTACCAACAACAAACCATTGCGGACAGCAACGCCAAATAGGGTAATAAATCCAATCAAAGAAGCAATCGACATCACACCGCCACTCAAAGCAATGGAGATAATACCACCCACCAAAGCCAAAGGTAGATTGAGCATGATAGCGATTGTCGCGGAGAGCGATTTAACGGAGAAGAACATCAACACCGCAATGGCGATCGCTGCCAAGATACTAAATACCAGTAGGTTATTAGTAGCACGCTGCTCCGATTCAAACTGTCCACCGTACTGGATGAAGTAGCCATTGGGGAGTTTGATTTTCTGTTGAATTTCGGATTGAATATCGCCGACGACACTGCCCAAATCACGCTCGGCCACATTTGCCGAAACAACAATCAGCCGTGATACATCTTCCCGATTTACAACATTTGCTCCCATACCGTACTCTACTTTAGCAACCACACCCAATTGGATAGTTTGCCCAGTTGGGGTAGTGATGGGAATAGCGCGAATGGCATCTAAACTATTGCGGGCTTTCTCCGTCAAAGAGATAGAAATATCAATAAGTTGCTGATTTTCTGCCACTTGCGACACCACACGACCATTTAAAGCAGTTTCCACCACATTTGACAACTGCTCCATACTCAATCCATAGGTTGCAGCAGCAGCGCGATCATATTGAATTTGTACCTGACGAATGGGTAATTGGGGTTCAAGCTGCAAATCTACAACCCCTGCAATGGGCTGAATCACATCTCGTACTTGTTCGCCAATCTTTCGTAGTTCTGTTAAGTCTGGTCCAAAGATTTTCACAGCGATCGCACTTCTCACCCCTGACAGCACTTCATCCATGCGGTGAGAAATAAATCCACCAATGTTAGATGCCACACCAGGCAGTTTATTGAACTCTTGCCGCAATTGTTTAATACTGGCTTCCCTGTCTTCGAGGGCGCGATCGCTCAATTCTACGTCCACATGAGCCATGCTCACCCCCGCCCCATCTGCATCTCCTGGAGTGCGTCCTGCCCGTATCTGCACCCACTCATATAAAGGATTATCTTTAAGCGCAGTAGACAGTGCTATACCAGCCCGATTGGTCATATCAAGGGAAACACCCGGAAATAAAACCATTGAATTAACCAACGATTTCTCCTGAAATTCCGGCAGAAACACCCGTCCCAGGGAGGGAACGACCGCAAAAGCAGCAACCAAGGCTGCAAGTGCTACACCTAGAATAATTTGGGGCGATCGCAGCGACAGATTTAACAATGGACTATATAACCGTTCTGCCCAACGGGAAATAAATGTACCTTCTTGGGGTAGGGTTTGATTTGCCAGCAGAATGGCACACAGGGCAGGTGAAAGGGTCATGGCTACCAAAGTAGACGCACAGATAGAAAGCAAATACGCAAAACCCATCGGTGCAAAAATATTACCCTCAACACCCGTCAAACTAAAAATTGGTGCGAAAACGACTACGATGATCACCGTGGAAAAAATCACGGCTAACCGCACTTCCACTGATGTGTCATACACCACCTCGAAGGGATGCTTCGGGTTCCCCTGCGCCTGATTGGTTCGCAGTCCCCGATAGCAGTTTTCCATGTCCACGATTGAGTCATCCACAACTGAGCCAATGGCTACAACTAAACCGCCCAAGGTCATAGTGTTAATGCCCAAGCCAAAAGCTTTCATGAACATTAAGCCAATCAACAGCGACAGAGGAATTGCACTGAGAGTAATTACGGCGGTGCGCCAATTCATCAGAAATAACAGCATAATCACCGACACGATGATGATGCCTTGAATCAGGGAACTGCTGACATTGGCAATGGCAGTATCAATAAAGTTAGATTGTCGGAATGTTCGCGCCACTTGCACATCAGAGGGAAATGTGTCCTGTAAAGATTGCAGCATCGCTTCTACCGCTTTTGTCACCGTGGGAGTATCAACATCAGGCTGTTTGTTAATCATCATCACCACAGCCGGCTGACCATTAAAACTAGCGTCCCCCCGCTTCAGTGCTGCACCCGTTTTTACTTCCGCTACGTCTTTGAGCAAAATCGGTTTCCCATCTTGCACCTTCACCACAGATTGTTGCAAGTCTGCAATTGATTTTACCTGCCCAATACCGCGTACCAACAGTTCTTGACCACCACCAATGAGGAATCCACCAGGGGCGTTAGAATTTGCACCCTTAGCAGCATTGGTAACTTCAGTCAGGGAAACATTGAGCGATCGCAATTTTTCTGGATCAACTAGCACCTGTTCCTGTCGTTCATCCCCACCGTAAACGGTAACTTGGGTAACTCCCGGCACAGATAAAATTTGATTGCTCAGGGTGCTATCCACCAGACGGCGCAAATCCATCAGCGAGGTTTTCCCCTGCCCATTTACAGTAAAGGCATACTGTAAAATCGTACCCAAGGGCGATGCTAACGGTGAAATTTCCGGTGGATGCACCCCTTCAGGTAACTGATTTGTCACCTGCTGGAGTCGTTCTGTCACCGATTGCCGAGCTTTATAAATGTCCGCTTCCTGGTCAAATACCACCTGCACCATAGACAGTCCGACTTTAGAGGAAGAACGCACCGTAGTCACCCCCGGCAAACCATTCACCGAGCTTTCAATCGGCACAGTAATTTGTGATTCCACTTCCTCTGGCGCTAGTCCAGTCGCTTCGGTGTGAATATCCACTTGGGGGGGCGCAAATTCAGGAAACACATCCAGTGGCATCTGTGTAACAGTGAACACTCCCCACACAGTCACTAAAATCGCACAGATAACTATAAACCAACGCTGGGCAATGGAGTTTTTGAGAATCTGATTGAGAATGGAGTTTAACATTGCAACTAAAATCTCCTTTCTTATTCAGATAAGTCGCTTTTCTTTTTGCCCTTACCTGCGACAACAGCGATCGCTCCGCCCACAAGCACAACTCCACCACCAACTCCTGCTACAATACCCATCGGCAATCCGCCACTTGCTTGCTGAGTTGTTTCACCAGCCTGTGAGACGAGATTACCACTGGCATCATGGCTATGAGGTATTCCTTTAGCATCTGCTTGAGCATGGGCTGTATCAGTTTTAGGAGTGGCGATCGCATCTGGACTGGGGTTTGCATCGGCGGTTTGAGTTTTACGCGATTCGGCATAGAGCGACAAACTACCTTGGGTAACAAGTTTTTCCCCAACTGACAATCCTTTGGTAATAGCGATTAATTCGCCTTTAGTCTCACCTGTGATAACTTCCACTGGCTCATAAAAATTCTCATACTGCACAAAGACTAGCTGCTTGCCATCAGCATCAACCAATGCCGTCACCGGAATCATCACGGCAGATCCACCATCCGCAGAGGAGGCAATCGGTGTCACCACAATACCTAACAGTTGATCGGTTTGAGCATTGACTTTCACCCGATCAATGCCACCTGTTGCTTGAAATTCATCACCATGTCCGACATGAGCAAACACAACTGTGGGCGCACTGATAATCAAACTGGCTGCCAAAATGGAACTTACTAGCATCAAAGGTTTCATGCTCACTCCTCACAATGGATAGGGGGTTAAACAAAAGTTCTCCATAGTTTGCCAAAGGGCAGATGAAATCCAGGTGAAATTGCAGATGTTTTTGTAAGATCAAGCTCGTGGTTGATTTCCCTGGAGCGATGCGAATTTTACTGGTGGAAGATGAAGCAGATTTGGGACTGGCAATCAAGCAAGTTCTGATTAGCGAAAGATATGTGGTGGATTGGATGACAGATGGTACTGAGGCCTGGCTGTGTCTTGAAAGCCAGTGGACAGACTACACAGTTGCTATTGTTGATTGGCTGCTGCCCGAAATGTCGGGATTGGAGTTATGTCAGAGGCTCAGACTACACCAAAATCCCTTACCAGTGCTGATGCTGACTGCTTTGGGTCAGCCTGAAAATCGCGTGGCAGGGCTGGATGCGGGGGCTGATGATTATTTAGTCAAACCGTTTGTCATGGAAGAATTGCTGGCACGGTTGCGCGCACTTCAAAGGCGATCGCCTCAACTACAACCGTCTAACCTGACTGTTGCAGGTTTTACTCTGGATACAGCCAATAATGTCCTACGAGTAAATTCCGATGGATCTACGCCTCTAGTCATTCCCTTAACTACCAAAGAATTTCAGTTGCTCATGTATTTGATGCAGAACCCCAATCGCATCATTCCCGGTAGTAAGTTGCGTCATCAACTTTGGGACATGGATGAAGAACCGATTAGTAATGTAGTTGCAGCGCAAATGCGCTTACTACGTCGCAAGTTAGCAAATCATGGCTGTCCCTGCCCGATTGAAACTGTTCCCGGTGCTGGCTATCGCTTTAATTCTCAAGTTGATTCTCGGCTATGAATAGCTACTCACTTTTTCGGCGCAGTCGTCTACGGTTAGCCCTCTGGTATGCCGGAGTTATGGGCGTGATTTTGAGTGTTTCTGGCTTGGGGATGTATCGCGCAATGGTACAAACAAAGTGGGCAGGAATGGAGCGCGAAATTGAATCAATTGCTGGAACTTTACACGATAGCGTCGAACCACTGTTACCGCCTTCGGAAGAACCGACTGCGGTTTTGCAACAAATTTTTCCTGATCTTTGTGTAAGTGGACAACCTTGCAAGGCTACGCCAACGCTGATTCAACGGCACACTATCGGCATCAGCGATCGCACCACATATTATATTCGTCTGTTCAATCATCAAGGGAAACTTCTGGCTTTTTCACCCAATCAACCGCTATCTCTGCCGCCAACTCTCAACCGCAGTTCATGGCAAACTTTTCGCACGGCTAAGGGCATTCGCTATCACCAATTCACCACGATTTTGCATAGTGCCAATAGCCATTCTTTAGCTAATGAAGCTAATGCTGATTCATCTTGGGGCTATTTGCAAATTGGCCGCACTTTAGAACATTTTGATGCAGAAATCAGGCGGATTCAATGGATTATGGCGATTGGGTTGCCTATTGCCCTGAGCTTGGTTGCTACTTCCAGTTGGTGGCTTTCAGGTTTAGCAATGCAGCCGATTTACCAGTCTTATCAGCAACAGCAACAGTTTACTGCTAATGCTGCCCACGAATTGCGATCGCCCCTGGCTAGTCTGTTGGCGACTGTGGAAGCTATCCTCCGTATACCGCAATCAAATCAACAAGATATACAAATCATGCTTCATACTGTTGAGCGACAAGGACGAAGGTTGAGCCATTTAATCGCTGACTTACTCTTGTTAACCAGTCTGGAGCAAAATTCAGGTGCAAAACCTTTTCAGCCCTGTTGCTTAAATGATTTGGTGAGCGATTTGACTGAAGAATTTTTAGAACTGGCTACTGCTGCTGATATTAATTTAAAGAGCCAAATTCCCACTTGCGAGGTTTACACTCTAGGTAATGAATCGCAACTTTACCGTTTAGTGTCAAATTTGATTGCTAATGCTATTCAGTATACACCCAGAGGGGGATATGTAACTGTTAGCTTAGTCAAGGGTGATTATACTGCTGTAATTGCGGTGAAAGATACGGGGATTGGGATTGAGCTTGCTGATCAAAAGCGAATTTTTGATCGCTTTTACCGTGTTGATGGCGATCGCTCTCGTAAAACTGGAGGTACAGGGTTGGGGTTAGCTATTGCACAGGCGATCGCCCAAAAACATCAAGCGCATCTGAAAGTTGAAAGTCAGGTGGGAATAGGTAGTATTTTTACGCTAGAGATAAAAGTTTTATCTTCGATAGAACCCATTTGGCATCCTTTACTCTTTGATCATTCTCTGGAAATTAAACACAGATCATAAAATGGTATAACTGGAAAGCAGAGTTTTAGATGATTTTCACTATACATAATTTGTTACAAAAGTCAAGCTAGCCAGAGTTGAAAATTCAACTTTTTTGCAGAATTTGCTACGGATAAAAAAATCTAGCAAACTGTTTTGGATATGCCGATAAATCTAAAATTCGCTGCCCCAATTTAACTTTTATTTGACTTGAGGAAAAACAAATGGACAATAAACTAATGCTGATGATTCCTGGTCCCACACCAGTACCAGAAGCTGCTTTACTGGCCTTAGCCAAGCATCCCATAGGACACCGGACTAATGAGTTTAGCAACATCATGGCTGAGGTGACAGCCAACCTGAAATGGTTGCACCAAACGGAAAATGATGTGTTGATGCTGAATGTTAGCGGTACTGGTGCTGTGGAAGCGGGAATTATTAATTTTCTCTCTCCAGGCGATCGCATTTTAGTAGGTTCCAATGGTAAATTTGGAGAACGCTGGGTAGAAATTGGTGAAGCTTATGGTTTGAACGTTGAAGCCATTACCGCCGAATGGGGTAAACCTTTAGACACGTCCCTATTTGCCGAAAAATTGCAAAAGGATACCGAAAAGCAAATCAAAGCCGTAATTATTACCCACAGCGAAACCTCAACCGGTGTGTTGAATGACTTAGAAACCATCAACCGCCTAGTTAAAGAACATGGTGAAGCTTTAATTATCGTCGATGCAGTCACTAGCTTAGGTGCATTTAACTTACCCATAGATAAGTGGGGCTTAGATGTAGTTGCGTCTGGTTCCCAAAAAGGCTACATGATTCCTCCCGGCTTAGGATTTGTTTCTGTTAGCCCCAAAGCTTGGGAAGCTTACAAAACTGCAAAATTACCCAAATATTATTTAGATTTAGGTAAATACCGCAAAACCGCAGCTAAAAACACTACTCCCTTTACACCACCCGTCAACTTAATTGTGGCTTTACACACCACATTAAACATGATGAAAGCAGAAGGCTTGGAGTCAATATTTACTCGCCATCAACGGCTCAAAAATGCTACCCGTGCGGCTGTTAAAGGTTTGAATTTACCTTTATTTGGGTCAGATGATTGCGCTAGTCCAGCAATTACGGCTGTCGCCACACCAGGAATGGAAGCTGATAAAATTCGCTCATTGATGAACAAACGGTTTGATATTGCTTTAGCCGGCGGTCAAGACCATCTGAAAAACAAAATTTTCCGAATTGGTCACTTGGGTTTTGTCTGCGATCGGGATATTCTTAGCTGTATAGCAGCCTTAGAAGTTATTCTCCCTGCACTTGGTCACGAAAACTTTACCCCAGGTAGTGGTGTAGCCGCAGCAGCTAAAGTATTTAATCAGGACTGATTGAAAAATTCGGCGTTGCTGATTGAGAATATCAATCTGTCTCACCCATACGGTAAGGGGAACCCGTTCGCGTAGAGTTATCGGGAAAGATGAAGCATTCGCCAACATAGGTGTCCATATTTTTCTTCTACGAATGCTGATGCTTCCAGTACGCTCCGCGAACGGCGCTACATCTGTTGATATAACTAGAAATCGGATATTCTCAGAGTGTAATATGAAGCTTTTCTTCTTGTCTTGTAAAACTAAAAGAACCCTTAGCTATTGCTGAACCAGAGCTATGGTTACATAAGAAAGGCAATTACATCTTAAAAAATCAATGCAATTGCCTCTAAAAACTAAAAGGGCAAACGAGGAAAACGAGGGAGAAACGTGTCGATAATCTTGTCAACTATCCCAGCCGCAAATTCCTGTTCCCAGCTTTTCACCTCAGACTTTGTGGGTTGAGTAGCTTCCACATTTGCAACTTCAGAATTATCTTCTTTGACAGCAACTTTCACCCCAGTTTGAGAAATTAGTTCTTTGAAAGTATTAATAGGAATTGCTGCGTTAAAACCAGTTTTAATTTCTGTTTGTCCACCGGAAGCGGACTCATTTTTTACCACACCGTCGCGGTCTCCTTGTCCGTGAATTCCTACCACACGACCACTCACATCAAACACTGGACCACCACTCATACCCCTGCGAGTCAAAGCATCATAACGCATGGTATAACCTTGAGGTTTGCTATCAGGACGACTGGTAACTTGTCCGTTTGTAAACTCATATTCCCGTTCATTACTGTCTTCAATTGACATCGGATAACCAGAAATATATACACCTGTACCAATTCCAGCTTCATCAGAATTAGTAATTGGTGCAATAGGATATTCTTCTGAACTTTCAAATTTAACTATTGCTAAATCTGGACTGGTTTCAGTTTTTTGTAGATTCTGCACTGAAGTAACAGCATGAGTTTTCTTTTTGCTGGTATAAATTGTGTATTCCTGGGCTTGACTAGCAACTACATGATTAGCAGTTAACACCGTATAAGTATTACCATTTTTGGCAATTATCACCCCAGAACCACCAGCATTTGTACCTGCGGAACTGTCAATTCTTACTGTTGTCGGTACAGCAATTTGAGCCACTTCTCTAGCAGTTTTAGCAGATGCTGGTTGACTAATTACGATTGCTGCTACTACTGCTGTTCCTGTAATAAAACCAGGAAGAGAATTAAACCGAGAAAAACCGAAACTCATAAATAACTCCTTTAAACTGAAAACTACATTTTATACAAGTCAGACTAGAAACTACTCCGATAAAGTAGACCTAATCTCCCCTACTGATTGTTTTGGCAAGATAAATGGATAGGCTGTACTTTCCGGTTTCTGTAGGATAGGAACGGGAGGATTTAACTGGATATTATTTTCCGTTGTTTTTGGTGATAAAACAGGTTGCTGGGATTGGGGTAAATTCTGAAATTGCAAATAGCTACTAATGGGAATTCCCCAACTAGAATTAACTATTTGTGCTAACAATCCCGGTGATGGTTCTGTGCCATCTTCAAAGGCATAAACCCCAAAATCTGGATCACGGTTTTTTACCCGTCCATTAATCCCAATTAGTAAACCATTGGCATTAAAAATCGGACCACCACTCATACCTACAGCAATATCATTGGTGTAGCCTAAGCGATAACCCTGTGCCAATGATTTTGGTGGTAGTACTGACACCTCACCACTAGTAAATCTAAATATCCTGATACCTTGGTCAAAAGTTGTGGCTAAACTCTGTTCCTGATACATGGGAAAACCAGCCGCAAATACGGGTTCTCCCATTAATACAGGTTGATAACTGATGTTTGCCACTTGATAGGAGGAATTACTGCGAAACTGAGTAATAGCTAAATCAGTATTACCCAGTTGTTTAAGTTGGCGCGATACGGGAGTATAACGCTGACCGTCAGGTGTGATAATTGTATGTTGGTCACTAAAAGCGACAACGTGCCAGTTAGTCAAAACTGTATAACTTTGTCCTTGACGCTGGACAATTACACCAGAACCAGAAGCATTGGGGGTGAGGATTCGCACGGTAGTTTGTTGTGCCAATCTTTGGATATTTCCCATCTCGGTTTGGGCTGTTAAGTAGGTAGGGACTTTTTGGGCAATAGCATTGCACCCATCAAAAAGATAAAATGGGGCGATCGCTAAACTACTCATCAGTCCCACTTGTAGCCAATTACTCACTCTATGCCACCCGCAGGGGGTCATTTAGTTGAACTCTCTACTACGTTCTGAATTAGGTTGAGATGGTGTCGGCTGAACATTCGTAGGTGTAGGAGTAGTAGGTTGTGTCATTGTGCTACCTACATCTTCTCCTAGCCTTCCACTTACATCTATATAAGGTGCTGCACCACTCTCACTCAGCGATGTTAAGCCAGCTTGTCCCTCACGCCATGCTAAGAAATTAGTCAGTGTTTTTACTGCATCTTGACCAGGTTTGAGGGTAAATATTAACCCTTCACAACGTCCATTGACTTGACTAGCGGTGCAAACTACATTTTGTCCATTCATTCTCCCGACGGTGATGAGCTTAAGCTGTTTGTTACGTCGATAGGTTTCCAATCTTCCACTTACTTCCTGACAGCGCGCTACAGAATTGTAACCAGAGGATCGGAAATAATTAGAAGTCCACTTAATCCAAGGCTCACTAATGCCTTGAGAGTTTTGGTATACTGTCACAGGTACACCAGTTGAGCGATCGCAGTAAAAACCTTGTGCTTGGGCGTAGCTAGGTTGATGCAAAGAAAAAGTAGTACCTAATGCGATCGCTATACCCACAGCAGGCATGGAACCTGCTATTACAACCTTTTTCAATGATTGCAGTTTCATCGTGATGCTATACTCCGTAAATCTAAATAAACTTTCTTATCCACTTATAATAATTCCCAAAAGCTGCATAAATCTAACTTTGTTTAACAATTCTATTACTTACGCACGCCCCATTATGTTCTCAATGCGTAAGTCTTGTATCTGATTAAATTATAAAGAGCGAGTTAAATATTTAACTCGCTCTCTGAATATGTATTGAAATAAGTAAAAATGGTAACAGTCAATTCTCTGATCTATCAGCCTCGGTACAAGGCAGAATGGACGTGACATACTTCAATTCTCCTGTAACTCATACTTATACTAAGTAGAACAAATATTTTCACCAAAAACTTATCTCATCAGTAGCCTGTTGGTTAAACTTACAGAATAGATATCACGCCGTTTCCAACCAGTCATAAATTTGTTCTAATTGTTCTAGAGTAATTAGCCCATACTGCCAAAGAATCATCGGTAATGGGCCGGGATCTTGTTCCCGATGTCGCAAAGCCACTGCAAGGGATGCAGTAGAGATGGATAAATCTTCCTGAAGAAAATTAATCAGTCGTGAATATGTTGATGGTGCCATCTGTAACTCACCTCCTTTAATTGAATGTATTGTCATATAATGATGTCCCTTTTCTAAGTAGCCCGCAGCTAATATTTCATTGGTAACTGGTGATTACCGGATAAATACTTGAAAAAATTTGGCTTAAAGTGATTAAACAGAGAGATTTGACAGATAAAACTTGAATATTTTCCGTTACCAGCCCCAATTATCTACTCAGTTTTGGCATTACCAGTGTAGGAATGTGATTATACCTTAAAAGAGTAAATTTTACTATGATTGAAGACATAAAAACATAGCCTATGGATATTTTTTATACTCTTGGAATATTTTTTTTACACAATGATCTGAATTCAGGATTTGCCGTAGGTGAGAGTAGAAGGTAGGGGATTATTTATGAGGGAAGATTTTCTTGACCGAAAAACTCAATTTTAACTTTATCTCCAGTCTGCAAATTTAATTCAGCAGCTCGTCCAGAACGCAGTTCAATTACCATGTCAATTGGGTCATTCGGCCCATAAGTTGGACAAGGTTCACTGGTACAGGGAGGTGCAGAATTTTCAATATATTGAATTACCCCATTTTGCAAAAACACCATATCCAGAGGGACAGGGACATTTTTCATCCAAAAGCTCACTTGTCGGGCTGCGGGGAACTGAAATAACATCCCGCGATTATCTGGTAATGCTGGACGAGACATCAAACCCTGTGCTTGCTGTTGGGGTGTTATTGCCACTTCCAATTGAATTTTAGTACCATTAGGCACAATGGCTTCAGCAGAAATCGGGAGCATTTGACCAGTGAGTGCTGTGGTTTGACTGCTGGATGTGGGTGCGTTAGGCTGTGCTGTTGTTTCCATAGAGCAGCTTATTAGTAGTACAATCAACAGCATGGGAACTAAATTAAACCAACGAATCATATAATTTTTATTTTGTAGTTTAAATTTCGATTTTACAGAATTTAAGTCAAAAAACTAGCCTTGGTGACTAGAAATTGCAGCTACACAGAAGAAACCCACAGATAATATCTCTCTCTGGGAGATGTTAAGCGGTGGTATGCCGGAGACACTAAGAATGTGATATTCTTCACTCTTTTGCGATCAGCCGATCGCAGTTAATCAGTTAACGTACTTATCCGATCCTAGACGGCACAAGAGTTTTGTTGCTCCGTGATGTGTAAATAAAATGTGGAATACTTGAGCGAGTCGTTGTGTGATCATTGCGATCGCCTCAAAATTTATTGTCAGTATTTCAGAGAACAGTTATCTGTATTGTGGAGCTAAATATAACGTATTTTTGATGAAAGTGAGTAATTGCTTGACTGAATTTTTTAAAACAGGTATAGAGAATGTAACACATAAGAATATTCTTTGGAAGTGGAAAAACAAGTTTTAGCCGAAATGAACAAAGTCCGCATTAATCCTGCGGCATACATTCCGATTCTGGAAGATTGGAAAGGGCAATTTGAAGGCACAAAGGTAAAGATAGCTGATAATTTTTATTTGCAAACTCAAGAAGGGGTCAAAGCGGTTGAGGAGGCGATCGCATTTCTCCGATCAGCAGATCCTGTGGCAGCATTAAATATATCTGAGGGAATGTCTTTAGCAGCTAAAGATCACGTCACAGACCAAAGTGAAAAAGGCACTACTGGTCATAATGGTAGTGATGGTAGCACCCCATTTACACGCATGAACCGCTATGGAAAATGGCAATTTACTGCCGGTGAAAACATCAGTTATGGTTCCAGCACAGCCGAAAAAATTATCATGCAGTTAATTATTGATGATGGTGTACCCTTACGGGGTCATCGCCACAATATTTTTAACCCCGCCTTTAAAGTCGCTGGTGTAGCCTGTGGCCTTCATAGCAAATACAAAGAGGTGTGCGTTATTACCTACGCCGGCGGATATACTGAGAACATAGCCAGTAACTAAAAGCATGAGCTATATTCCCCCCACGACTACGCTCAGGGCAAGCCCCACACCGATAAATCTCAACGTCTATATCCAAGGTGAAGGCTTCCCGATTCTAGGCTTGCATGGTCATCCTGGTTCTGGTCGGAATCTTTCGGTTTTTACCAATCACTTATCCCAGCGCTATCAAACTTTTGCCCCAGATTTGCGGGGATACGGTAAAAGTCGCTGCCGGGGAAATTTTGAGATGTCCGACCATTTAACCGACTTAGAGGCGCTGCTAGACCGCTATCAAATCGAAAAATGTCTGATATTGGGATGGTCGCTGGGGGGAATTTTAGCTATGGAAATGGCCTTGCGACTCCCGCAACGGGTAACTGGTCTGATTTTGGTAGCCACGGCAGCTAGACCTCGTGGGAATCATCCCCCCATTACTTGGCAGGATAATCTTTATACAGGCATTGCGGGGATTTTAAATTATCTGCAACCCAGTTGGCAATGGAATATAGATACTTTTGCCAAGCGATCGCTCTTTCGTTATTTAATTCAACAACACACCCCCACTGCTTACAAATACATTGCCCAGGAAGCAGCACAGGCCTATTTACAAACCTCTGCTCCAGCAACTCGCGCCCTGTATAATGCCCTCAAGTCTGGTTACAATCGACTCCCCGATTTACAGCAAATTCACTGCCCTACTCTGGTATTAGCGGGAGAACAGGATCGCCACATCACAGCCGAATCCAGTTTAGAAACAGCGCGACACCTCAAAAATCATGAATGGCGTTGTTATCCCCAAACTGCACATTTGTTTCCTTGGGAAATTCCTCAACAGGTATTGGGTGATATCGATCTTTGGCTAGAAGAGAATCCACCCGCTACAGGTATTTCAGCGTATTTCTGATACATCTTTGAGCAGTTTAATGATATGAGATTCAAATCCGGCAGTGCGCTTAGGAATTGGTTCAATGACCGGAATTGATAATGTATCCGGAAAATTAATCACGAAATTCCCTATTTGTATACCGAGTGGGCGTAAATGTCCACCTGGTAATTCCTCCCAAAAATCTTGCGGTGGTTTTTTCAAAGTATTAATAAACCAATCACAAGTACCACGAGCAATATCATCTGATTTCAAGCGCAGTATAGCCAGTAAATTAAATAAATTACTATCCTTAATTAAAGTATAGGTTTCTTGAGGCGTTGGTTTGACATCAAAACCGATAATATTAATCAATTCAGCTAAAAATTTAGGTTTAATAGCACTATCAATACCTGTCTTTACAGGAGCTAAGAATATAGATGATTGTCCTTTAATGAAGATACTGGAAATTTTCACTTGTGAATCATCTGATCGGAATTTTTGAGAATCAATATCTTGCTTGAGGTAGTATTTAACCCGTTCAATAGTTTTTCCCTTTTTTTGCTGAATGTCATTAATTAATATCTCTAAATCTGTAACTATACTTTTGATTTTATAATCATTCTTTTGATGATTTGATGTATTTGATGTTTTTAACACCAATTCACGAATAAATCTTTCTAGTTCTTCTGACTCAATAGGTAGAGCAGTAAATCCTTCTAAAAGAGAAATATACTTACAGCCAATACTATGTCCCAGCCATAAAAAATTAGTATCATTTAGATAAATATTATGATTATAACCTAACAATTGGGACATCCTGACAAGTTCCGGGATGATTTCATATTGTTCTCTAATTAAAAATCCAGCTTCTTCATAATGATCAAACGTGAAGTTAAACGGAAGTATAACTATCGTATAACGCTGGTCGAATAAAGTTTTCAATAAATGTTGATAAAACAGCATGGGTAAAAATGTTCCGAAGAAAGCTCCACCAATAAATTGAATGACTCCTTTGGGTTGGGGATGTAGCGCAACCCAACTGTGAGAAATTGGTTGCCATTTCATTTTTAATTTCATAATATTTATATTTTTGTAAGTAACTGCTTCAAATTAAATAACGCAATATTATTGTGATTCTGGCTAAGAATTAATATGCTGTTTCTCCGTTGAGGAAGTTAGAGGATGTTTGAAAAGTTTTTAATGTATAAATTGACCCCTCTCCAAACCTCTCCCCTGCAAGGAGAGAGGCTTTGAAAACCCCATTCCCTTGTAGTGAAGGGGGGTAGGGGGGTTAGGTTTTTGGAGATTATGGGTTTCATATAATACTTTTCAAAGAGCCTCTTAGAAAAATCCAACTCTCTTTCGGCAGGTGAGGTAAGACAGAAACATGAATTAGAATTTTGTAGCGATCACTTGAAAATCAAGAGAGTCGCTACAAAAATTGCTCTTCTCTCAGAAACTAATCTAGGTTATCAAGACGCTCACATATTAAGTCCATTAACTCTTGTTGATTATTCGTTAAACTAGAGTTGTCTCCTACTTGAGCAGTTACAAAATCTCCAGGAAAGAATAGAGGTTTTAAACTGAGGAAACTACCACCATTAGCAGTAGGGAGAGCATAGGCTATTTGATCAAAATCAGGAAGTTTATCGTTGAGATTATTGGGTAAGAAAGTTCCTCGTTGATCAGGAGTAACTAGCAGATCATAAGTTGGTCCTCTCAAAGCCCTTCTAGAGATTTTCACATACCCACGAATCTCTAAATCTTTTACTCCTTTTAAGATATCTAAATTATTCAGATCGGGTAGTAAGGTAACTAACGCTGTATCTTGAGCAGGAATCTTGAGATCAACAATGAATTTTCTAGGATCTTGTGTTGGTTTTAAATCACCAAATTTATTTCCTTGAATATCAACTACTATCACGGTATCTTTGATATTTAATTTTGGTGTTGTTGCTGTAAATTCTATTCTCAAGGGAGCAACAGAATTAGTAGTATTAGCAATGGTTAAAAAATAACCTTGAACAACTCTACGAGCAACTTTTTTGAGTTTTTCTGCAATATCTACTGGTAGACTTTCAAGGTTATCAGTGGGAGCAATTTGCTTAACAAGTAATTCAAATGTCGAAACTAAGGGCATAATTTTTTTCTCCGTAAGTAGCGGATGTATCAGATTTTGTAATAACTACTATTACTTAAAAAATCGCAGATATCCAAAATCAAGTGTTAGTTGCAAGCTGAAAAATAATTTTTTTAGCTACTGATTAAGCCACAAATTTATGTTTGTTCTTTACGGAAGACTAGTAATTTTCGTAATATTTCTTTACAAAATACACTTTAATGTGTTGATTGACTATGGTGACTAATATTTCTATGAGTTACGGTAAAGATAGCGATCGCTTAATTTCTCTAAAGTGTATAAGTTACCGCCATTGTCCCGCAGTGCCGATAAGTATTCTGCGAACTGTAACCTTTGCCAACCTTGAGAACTAATAACAACTTCTTTCCTGCCTTTTGGGACTAAGGATTCTCAGGATTGATAATTATACCAAACCACAAGCAGTACACTGATATACTGAGCGAATTGAGTAATATTTAATACTGCTATTAACCAAATTTTCGGATTTGAAAAATAAGTTTCTATCTCGGAGAGTTAAGTTACCGACTTAAAATTCTATCAGTGCTAGCAAGTCTTCATTTTTAGTGTGATAATTTCATTACCACCAAATTAGTACCTAAGCAAAAATATACTCCTTTTAGTAGATACTGCTGTCAATATATATACTTATACTTCTTTAGACTAATCTTTTTGCTTCTCGATGAATGTATAGCTGATTTTTTATCCACAGGTTTATGTAAAAATAGAGAGTAAATAGTTTGGTGATTTGTGAATATTAATATTTGAAGTATGCGATCAACATCAGAGTTATTACACAACTTGTTATTTTCTCAGAATTACATACCTCATGGACATTGCTATCTGTGGCAAAAGCCTCTTGTGGCTTTACATTTAGTGAGTGATGCTTTGATTGCGATCGCCTATTATTCGATCCCCATCATGCTGATATATTTTGTTAATAAGCGCAATGATATTCCCTTCTCCAAGGTGTTTGTTTTATTCGGCGCATTTATTGTTCTCTGTGGCACAGGACATCTGCTTGATATTTGGACACTGTGGCATCCAGATTACTGGTTGTCAGGTATAGTCAGGGCAATCACGGCTTTAGTTTCTTGTTATACTGCATTACAATTGGTAGAACTTTTGCCGCAATTTTTGGCAATGCGATCGCCGGAATACTTAGAAATCATCAATGGAGAATTAGAACAGGAAATAGAAAAACGAAAACGTACCGAAGAAACCCTAGAAATGATTGTTGCAGGTACAGCTTCTGTTACTGGGAATGATTTTTTTCCCGCCCTAGTGCAGAATCTCTCCATAGCACTAGATGTTAGTTATGCCTTCATTTTTCAAACTGTTGATAACTCATTGCAAAAAGTCAAAAGTATTAATTTTTGGTCTGTAGATCATCTGGGAGAAAACTTTGAATATGAATTAATTAATACTCCCTGCCAAAATGTGATTCAGCAGAATATACTTTGTGCTTATGCCAGTGGGTTACAGGATGTTTTTCCCGACAACTCATTGCTAAAGCAGTTGGGTGCAGAAAGTTACATAGGGGTTCCCCTAATAGATGTCAATGATCAAGTAATTGGTAACCTGTGTATTGTTGATGTCAAACCCTTAGAAACAAGCGATCGCACCAAAACACTGTTGCAAGTTTTTGCTAACCGGGCTTCGGTAGAACTACAACGCAAATGGGCAGAAGAAGAAAAAAACCGCGCTTATGAACAGCTAGAATTTCGAGTTGAAGAACGCACCGCCACACTTGTAGAACTTAATCACACCCTAGAAATCGAAATTCAAGAACGAATTGCCACAGAAGCAGCAATCAGAGTAATGGCGGAGCGAGAAAAAACCACCAGCCATATCATTCAGCAAATGCGGCAAAGTCTGAATCTAGAATCTATTTTCCAGGCTACCACCGCCGAGTTATGCCAAGCTGTAGAGTGCGATCGCGTCTTAATTTATCGCTTTCAACCAGATTGGAGTGGCGAATTAGTCGCCGAATCTGTATCCGTACCTTGGGAACCTATAATTTCACCACCAGCCACAAATAGCAAAATCACAGAAATAGCCATAGATCAAAACAAGTGTGTAATGACTCAACTGGCTGACTCAGAACTATTAATCCGTGATACCTATTTGCAAGACAACGCCGGCGGGATATATCAACAAAAACATAGCTATTGCTGTGTTAATGATATCTACCAAGCAGGATTTGATACCTGTTATATCAATCTGCTAGAGCAGTTACAAGCACGAGCTTATATTATTTGCCCGATTTTTTCTGGTCATCAACTTTGGGGCTTGTTAGCAGTTTATCAAAATAGTAACCCGCGACAATGGCAAAACTCAGAAATCCAGATTGTTGCCCAAATTAGTAGCCAACTAGGGGTAGCAGTGCAACAGGCAGAATTATTTGCCCAAACCCAGGCACAAACAGAAGAACTCAAAATAGCAAAAGAGGCTGCTGATGCTGGTAGTCTCGCCAAAAGTGAGTTTCTGGCCAATATGAGTCATGAATTACGGACTCCACTTAACGCCATTTTGGGTTTTACCCAATTGATGCAACGAGATCATACCTTGACTTCAGAACATCAAAGATACACAGAAATCATTAACCAAAGTGGAGAACATCTGTTGGGGTTAATTAACGATGTCCTAGAGATGTCTAAGATTGAAGCCGGAAGGATGACTATATGTGAAGTCGAATTTGATCTGCATAACCTACTGCATAGTTTGGCAGCTATGCTGCAACTAAAAGCCGTCGCTAAAGGCTTAGAACTAATTGTTGATTGTGAAACTTTACCCCAATACATCAAAACTGATGAAAACAAGCTGCGACAAATACTGATTAATTTGTTAAATAATGCCATCAAATTTACTGAAAAAGGACAGGTAACTCTGCGAGCTAGCTATCAAAAATTAGATCGAGAAATAGCAACTCCTTTAGGATTACCCAAACCATACCAATTATTCTTTGAAATTGAAGATTCTGGAACTGGGATTAGCCCAGAAGAAATCGGCAATTTATTTCAGGCATTTCAGCAAACACGATCTGGGCAGCAATCCAAAGAAGGAACGGGTTTAGGATTACGCATTAGCCAAAAATTTGTGCAATTAATGGGAGGTGAAATTACAGTAGAAAGTGAAGTAAATCGAGGCAGTTGTTTTAAATTTTATATCCAGGCTGATTTCCCTGAAGCTGATGCCATTGCTAAATTATCCGCTCCTATTCTTAATGCCATCAGTATTAACCCTGGAAAAAATAATTATCGCATTTTAATTGCTGAAGATAATCCTGCTAATCGGTTACTACTGAGTAACATCTTGACTCGGTTTGGTTTTGTAGTACAGGAAGCAGAAAACGGGGAACAGGCGATCGCACTTTGGCAAGAATGGCAACCTCACCTCATCTTTATGGATATGCGGATGCCGGTTATTAATGGTTATCAAGCCGCGCGAACAATTCGTGATATGTCTGAGAAATTAAAAACTCAAAATGGTAAAAATTTCCCCCCGACAAAAATCATTGCGATCACAGCAAGCGCCTTTATAGAGCAGAAACAAGAATGTTTCGATGCAGGTTGTGATGATTTTGTCAGCAAACCATTTCGTTGGGAAGAAATTGTCGAAACTTTAGGAAAGCATCTAGAAGTAGAATATATATACGAAAAAACCCCTGTAAGTCAGAGTTCACCTCCAGTAGATTACGTTCTTGATACCGCATCTTTAGCTATTATGCCAGCCAGTTGGATTAGCCAATTACACCTGGCGGCCGCGCAAGGAAATGATAGCAGTAGTCTCCATCTCCTTACTCAAATTCCTACTGAACACACTGGGTTAATTGCCAGGTTAACTCAATTAATTGAAAACTATCAGTTTGACAAAATAATAGAACTCACACAAACAGTTAATTTTTCGGAAAAATGATGAATATGTATGTAAAAAATGAATTATTTATCGCTGACATTCTGATTGTTGACGATAAACTAGACAACATTCGGTTTTTATCCGACTTTTTATCTAAACATAATTATCAAGTCCGCAAATCTATTAATGGACAAGCAGCATTAACCTCTGCGAAAACACTGCCACCTGACTTGATACTTTTAGATATCAATATGCCAGGTATGGGAGGATATGAAGTTTGCCAATACCTGAAAAAAGATCCCCATACTGCTCAAATTCCCGTAATTTTTTTGAGTGCTGGTAACGAAGTTAATGATAAAATCCAAGCCTTTGAAGCCGGAGGCATTGACTACATTACTAAACCATTTCATTTAGAAGAGATATTAGTGAGAGTCAAAACTCAGTTAAAGGTGCAAGAATTACAACAAAATTTACGCGATCGCAATCACGAAATTCAAACTATGTTGCTAGAACTGCAAAAAA
This sequence comes from Nodularia harveyana UHCC-0300, assembly GCF_034931085.1. NCBI lineage: Bacteria > Bacillati > Cyanobacteriota > Cyanophyceae > Nostocales > Nodulariaceae > Nodularia > Nodularia harveyana. The sequence continues at coordinate 41,986 of NZ_JAYGHG010000028.1, forward strand.
AAGAGGCTACACTTATTCAAAAAGAAAAACTACTTAATGCCTCTCAAATTACAGCAGGAATTTCTCATGAAATTAATAATCCTCTGAATTTTATTGCTGGGAATCTCAACCCTATATCCGAATATAGCGAAAACTTAATTACTCTCGCTCAACTTTACCAAAAAGCATTTCCAGATGCAACCCCAGATATTAAAAAATTCATTGAATATATTGAATTAGACTTTTTAATTACAGATTTTCGCCAAATCATTAACTCTTTGCATAAAGGAACCGAACGCATTCGTTCAGTTATCGATGCTATGCATATTTTTTCCCGTATTGATGAATCAGGTATTAAACCACTAAATATTCAAGAAAGTATCGAAAGTCTCCTGACTATCCTAAATTATAAACTTACTTCAAATAACAACTCAGTGGAGATTTCCGTGATCAAAAACTATGAAAAAATCCCTAAACTTATCGGGCAAGGAAATCTATTAAATCAAGCTCTACTAAATATTTTACAAAACGCTATTCAGGCACTACAATCAAAATTAAATTCAGTAATTGAAAGTCCATTTATACCGACCATCTGGCTTACAATATCAACCACAGAGAAACAGCAAATTAGAATTAGTATTAAAGATAATGGTATAGGAATTGATCCTGTGGATCAATCTCATTTATTTGAACCATTTTTCACCACAAAAAATCCCGGTAAAGGAGTAGGATTAGGTTTATTTACCAGCTATCAAATCATTACAGAAATTCACCAAGGCACTTTAACTTACCATCCTTGTTCTGAAGGAGGTTCAGAATTTATCATTGAAATTCCGTAAAGCTCTTAAATTCACAGTTTTCGGTTCATTTCAATTTAATGTCAGGCTGCACAGATGCGTTCAACTATTCTGGAATATTCTATGCAGCTTCATCTTAATTTAGTATTTCTTGACTTTGTATCGGACAAGTTTGACTAGTAAAATCACACTGATAAATCAAGTTTTCTTGCCAACTCAAAGGAATTTCTAATAAATCTCTTGTTCCCGTCATTCCTTGTCCAATAAAGAGTAATAATGAAATATGCTGTATTCATCCTACTTTTTAGATTGAACCTTTATAAAACGGCATAGCCAAAAGTAGTATTAAATTGGCGACACCATATCGCCACAGACTTGAAATCTGGCAAATTCAGATCATCAGGTAAAGCGTAACGTTGAGTACCATTTATGTTTTCCAGCGCGGCAATACTGACATAATCTTTTTCTTGAATATCAGAGACTGGTGGTATTTCGGAACGATGCAAAATCACAAATAAGTCAGGTCCATTATCAGTTTTAAAATTTTGATCGAACTCCAGATAGCTTTTACCCTCTTCAGTAATTACACTAACTCTTCCTTGAGTTGAATGTTCCGCATCCTGAAAACTTCCAGCCTCAGCAACTGGACTAGTCACGGTAGTTGGGGTTGGAGTATCTGTTTGATTTGACGTTATATCTGTTGTACAACCTACTGTAACAATAGTAACTATACTTAGAATTATTAAATGCTTGAAATTCATCACCTGTATATCCTGAAATTTACCTTTAATAATCAATTTTAAGACTTCATCTGTTTGATGATTCCCTCCATTAATCCTCTCTACGTTACGTTGGGTGAGAAACATCAAACCTAACGCCCAGGCGATAACTGAGTAATAATCTCATCTTCCCCACCAGCCACAAATTTAGCAAAGCGCCTAGCCAAAGGCGGTACTATCACCAGGGGGTTACTGAATCCAGAGAAAATGTGAATACCATCATATCCTGGAATATTACCAATCAAAGGTAGGCGATCGCCACTAAAAGCCACCAAGCAATGATGCCAATTTCCGGGTAAATTACCCAATTTCGGTAATACTTGCTGAATATTGGTTCTCAACCATTTTTCACTCTCCTCAGCATTGATATTGGCACAAGGATCTGTAAGCACACGGCTAATTTGACCCAAACGTAAACTACCATCTTGAAACTGAACCGCACCCACATCTAAAATTGGTGCAACTGGTTCATTATGGTGTTGCCATAATTCATCAACTTTAGTAGATTCTGCTTCTAAGTGAAACCGTTGCAGATTTGCTGGCATGATTAAAGTGCGTAGATTCAAATCAACAGGTGGGGTTTCAATGACCTCAGCATGAGTAAAGTAAAGTTTGATCGGAATATCCGCGCATTTTAGTAGCTGTCTGCTAAATCCACCCGCGCAAATCAATATATTTTCACTGTGGTAAGTTTCATTACTTGTTCTCACTCCCCTTAACTTTCCGGCGTTAGCAGATGAGATAGCCGGCAAATCTATCACTTGGGCTATGTGCATTGTACCCCCGGCACGCAGGAAGGCTTGAATATATCCTTGGGTCGTCTTTGCTGGGTTGATATGACCATGCTTCACAGTCAAACCCCCGGCGATCGCCTCTGGATTTAGCAAAGGTTCCAACTCACAAGCTTCTTTAATATTGAGTAACCGAGGTGGAATTGCAAAATGAGAATACGATTCAGCCGTTGCTTGTGGGTCGCTGTCAGATTCAATCGTGAGTAATAAATCTAGTTCCCTAAATTCAGTGTCAGCGTCTAACTCCAAATCTAAGTTCTGGTAAAGGGCGATCGCCTCTTCACATAGTTGGCGCGTTAGTGGAGTAGTCCCAGACCAGTAAGCCAGCCCACCATAACTATAGCGAGTTGCATTGTCCGGTGTTTCCTGTTGCTCTAACAAAAGTACAGTCAAACCAGTTTTCGCCAGTTCGTAGGCGATCGCCGCACCCGTAATTCCAGCCCCCACAACAATCCAGTCATAGTTCTTCATTACTTACGCCTCTTTTTCCCAGTTATACATATATGGAACCCATTTGACATCTCTTACTGTCGTGAAGTAAAGTGACTGCAAAAGTCGTATAAGAAACTTAATTGAATTTCTTTGACTACAATATTACCGGAATTAATCAACCCTATTACTTCCTGAAAAGCTTCATCAGGTTTAGCGCTAATTTCCTGAGCAACAAAAGAGGGTAAGTAGAATTCATCAGGATAATCCAGAAAGATATCCAAAAATCCTAGCCGGGATAGAAAAATTAATGGAGAAGAGTTAAAAACAACCTGCACAGATTTTACCAATTCCTCTCAATTGTGACATCCTGAGATATGAGATAGGAAAACTCTAAACCCATCAAATCTAATAACTCAACAAATGTATCAAGCTCAATTTCCATAATTTCTGCGGCTTTTCTTAAGCTAATTAATCGTGAAAATAACGCACCCAGAACAAATAAAAATGTTTCCTTCTGATCAATGTCATTGAAGAGTTGGATTTCTGACGCAACATTCCTTAATACTTCTTTGCTAGTCATGAGTCTTTCAGACTAAGGGTATGTTCATCGCATAAATGATTAGTTGTGTGATCCTCCAGGGGCGAGTCAGAGCAAATCAGCACGAATCAATTGATATGAGAGTAAGTCCAGCTTACAATGGTTTAGGGGCGTATCATAATCTACACAAATTAGATGAATGCTGATGAATTGTTCCAAGAGGGATTAAAGAAACATTTGCAGGGGGACTATCCAGAAGCCATTGCAAATTATACTGAGGTGATTCAGCTACATCCAGATTACGCCGAAGCTTACTATAATCTGGGTATTATTCTCACTGCTGACCTGAAGGATTATTATGGGGCGATCGCCAATTTTGATCAAGCTATACAAATCAATCCCCAGTTTGCAGAAGCATATTACAACCGGGGGAAGGCGCGTTACTTTTTAGGAGATTATGAAGGCGCGATCACCGATTTTAATCAAGCTATAAATATCAAGCCCAATTTTGCAGAATCTTACCATAGTCGCGGTAATAGTTACCTGGCTTTAGAAAAGTATGACCAAGCGATCGCCGATTATCATCAAGCAATCGAAAATAGTCCTCACTTAGCGACTCAGATTAATTGCGATTTGGCTAGGGCTTTACATAATCGCGGTGTAGCCCGTTGTCATCGTGGTGATCATCAAGGTGCGATCGCCGATTTTAATCAAGCCTTACAATGGCATCCCTACTTATCCTCAGCATACAGCAGTCGGGGTAATATCTATTATATTTTAGGCGAGTATCAAAAAGCGATCGCAGAACATGACCGCGCCCTAGAATTAGATCCCAATTTAGCCGCAGCATACCATAATCGTGGCAATGTCTACTCTGCCCTCGGAGATCATCAGAGTGCGATCGCAGACTATAATCAGGCTGTGAAAATTTCCCCCAACTTTCCTGAAGCTTACTATAATCGGGGTTTGGTTTATGCTCGCCTACAAAATTTTACCCAAGCCATTGCTGACTTTAGCCAAGCCTTGACACTCAACCCTGATGATGTGCAAGCATACTCAGAACGGGGTTTAGTACACGCAACTTTAGGTGATTATCACCAAGCCATTGCAGATTACAGTCAGGCATTACAAATAAACCCGACCTTCGCTCTAGTATACGGCTGGCGGGGAAATGTGCGTCGCCTGTTAGGAGACTATGAAGGCGCAATTGAAGATAGTAGTCGATTATTACAACTTTATCCTGATTTTGCTGAGGGCTACTGCGATCGCGCTACAACTCGCCGTAGTCAGGGAGATTATCAAGGCGCTGTGCAGGATTATACTATGGCATTAGAGATTAATCCTGATTTTGCATCAGCTTATTATGGCCGAGGTATTGCTTACGAAATTTTACAAGACTTCGCCGCCGCCGTAGCAGATAATACGAAAGTAATACAACTGTTACCTAGCTTTTCTCCAGCCTACTGCAATCGTGGTAACGCCCATCGTTTTTTGGGTCATGAAAATCAGGCGATGGCAGATTATAATCAAGCCTTAGAAATCAATCCGGATTTGATCGAAGCTTATTACAATCGGGCGGCTTTGTGCTATTCTCTCAAAGACTATGATGGCGCAGTGGAAAATTACACCCAAGCATTAAAACGCAATCCCCAATCTGCAATATTTTATAGCGATCGCGCCACTGTTCGCTATGCCCTCCAAGATTATCAAGGCGCAATCGCCGATTATAATCAAGCCCTGGCTATAGATTCTAGTGTGCCTGAAGATTGGTATAACCGGGGACGCAGCCTTTCTCTCGTAGGACAGTTAAGCGCCGCCTTAGTTGACTTGAACCGCGCTTTACAACTCCAGCCCTATTGGGCTTCTGCATATATGTTAAGGGCCGATATCCGCCGTCGCCTTCAAGACTATCAAGGTGCTATTACTGATTTCCAAAAGTCTGCTGATATCTATTATCAAGATGGAAATATGCAGTATTATCAAGAAATCATCCAGGCGATCGCACAAATTGAGCATTTATAGCACTTATTTAGGTTTAATTTTTGTTTTTTCCTCACAGAATGAAAAATAGGTTATGGGATAAGATCCTCTAGGTAGATATCGGGGACTGAAAATAGGAATTAACTAATATTGTCAGTTTCAGTATTAATCAGTTTAGTTACTTCCGTCTCCCTAACCTCTTCTGTAATGCTTTGTTAATGTGGCATTTAATGATGTTCCATAACTCATAATTTTGCTAGAATATAATCAAAGCTTTGTGGAATCTTCTCTTCGTAAACTTCCTGTGCTTGTAGAAATTACCATCAACTTACCAAACTAACATTATGAACCGCTTCACCCCTAAACTGTTCGTAGGTTTGAAGGCTGATATGTCATCTCTGGCTATTTCTCAGATGACTAATATTGCTGAAACCTCACCTTTTTTTACCTATATGTATGATAGTGGACTTAACTTCGACCGTGGATCGGGACGTATCGCCTGCGATTACTAAATCTGGACTAATTAACTCGAATATTCTCTCATGGTAATAATTACTGCAATATTCATGAGAGAAACTAAGCAGTGCGATCGCTAATCCTCTATTCTGTACCACTAACCAGAATTTTGCCATGCGATCGCACAAAACTTTTATTTCAGGTCATTTACCAGTTTATGGCCTGTTGTTTTGTATTATACTTTTATTGGATAATTGAGAATAGAAAAGTTTTTATATTTTTAGGACTTACGCATAATCTACATTTTCTTGGCGTTCTTGGCGGTATGCGCTTCGCGCACGCTACGCGAACGATAAATCAAGATTTTCGGCAATTGTTGCGTAAGTCCTGATTTTTTCTCAAAAAAACCAGACTATTAGATAATATTCTTAATCTTTACCAAAACGACAGCATAATTTAATAAAATGCCTCAAGAAATAGAGCGGAAATATTTACTTAAAGAAGATAGTTGGCGCGAATCAGCATCAGGAACTATATATTGTCAAGGCTATATTGCGACAAAAGATCAAACTACTGTCCGGGTGCGGATAGTGGGAAAACAAGGTTATTTAACCATTAAAGGACCGAGTGTTGAATGTTCCCGATTAGAATTTGAATATCTCATTCCTGTAGAAGATGCTGAGGAAATGCTGAATACATTGTGTCAACGGCCTTTTATTACCAAAACTAGATACAAAATAAAGTGGGGGGATTTAATTTGGGAAATAGACGAATTTCATGGTTTAAATGAAGGATTAATTATCGCAGAAGTCGAACTTACTGATCCTGAGCAACAAATTGAATTACCTCCCTGGATTGGTGAAGAAGTATCCCACGATCATAGATATTTCAACAGCTACTTAGTCAAACATCCTTTTTCAGAATGGTAATTGCATAAATATGGTTTTCTCATATACCGAAGCACTAGTGACTATAGCATCTGTGAATTTTGCTAATTTAGTCCACTTCTATACTCAACTACTTAATGATCAACCATCCTCTCTGACACCTAACGTCTATGCAGAATTTCAACTTCCCGGTGTACGATTAGGGATTTTTCAACCTCACAAAAAACATACAGCAGAATTTGCCAACTCAGCCCAGAGTCAGATCAGTTTATGCTTAGAAGTGAGTAATTTAGAAGATGCGATCGCACACATAGCTAACTTAGGCTATCCACCCCCCGGCGAAATCTCTACAGCTAAACACGGGAGAGAAATTTACGCCTATGACCCCGATGGTAATCGGCTAATATTACATCAGAAATCACAGGGATAATCATGTTATAATTAGTGGTTATTAATAATTAACTATGTCTTTAACTCAAAACTATAAATTAAACCTGATCCAATGGTATCCAGGTCACATTGCTAAAGCGGAAAAGAAGCTGAAAGAACAGCTAAACCGGGTTGATGTGGTATTAGAAGTCAGAGACGGGCGGATTCCTTTAGCCACACACCACCCCCAAATAGATGAATGGGTGGGTGAAAAATCTCGTGTGTTGGTATTAAACCGATTAGATATGATTTTCCCCCAAGTGCGATCGCTCTGGGTAGATTGGTTTAAGCAACAGGGTGAAGTAGCTTATTCTACCAACGCCAAACAAGGTCAGGGAGTGACGGCGATCGCCAAAGCCGCCCAAGCAGCAGGAGTCAAACTCAATGAAAGAAGACGCGATCGGGGAATGTTACCCCGTCCAGTGCGAGCCGTAGTCATTGGATTTCCCAACGTCGGTAAATCTGCCCTAATTAATCGTCTTTTAGGAAAGCGAGTCGTAGAAAGCGCCGCCCGTCCGGGAGTCACACGCTCCTTGCGTTGGGTGAGAATTTCCGAACACTTAGAACTACTAGATGCTCCAGGAGTTATCCCCTTAAGAATGGGAAACCAAGAAGCCGCAATTAAACTGGCAATTTGTGACGATATTGGTCAAGCATCCTATGATAATCAGCTAGTAGCATCAGCTTTCATAGATTTAGTCAACGAACTCCAAGAAACCGCCCCAAATTTATTACCACCTTCACCCTTATATACCCGCTACCAACTTGACCCCGTACTTTACACCGGCGAAAGCTATTTACACGCCTTAGCCGAACATCGTTACAAAGGCGACGTAGAACGCACATCCAGACATCTGCTCACGGATTTTCGTAAGGGACTGTTAGGCAATATACCTCTGGAATTACCACCTCATATCTAGATGAGAGATGAGGAATTTTACAAAGTTAGTTAAAATACTTGTTTTAAGCAGGACTTATGGAAAAGCACACTAAGTTAAGAGGGTTTCCCAGCGTTTTTACGTAAGTCCTAATAACCATACAAGATAAACAAATGACAGAAATTATGGGCAGACAATACACACTAATCATAGATAAATCTGGCAGCATGGAAAGCCCTAGCGAACTTCCTGGTAAAACCAGATGGGAAGTTATGCAAGAGAATACCTTAGCCTTAGCTTATAAGTGTGAGCAGTTAGACCCAGATGGTATCAACGTTTATGTCTTCTCCGGTAGACACAAAATGTATAGCGGCGTAACTTCTAGTAAAGTTAAGCAGATATTCCAAGAAAATAACCCTGCGGGAAGCACCAACTTAGCAGGTGTACTGAAAGCCGCTTTTGATGACTTTTTCAGTCGTCGCAGCCAAGGTTTAACACCCAACGGTGAGACAATTATTGTGGTTACAGATGGTGAGCCAGATGACCGTAAATCTGTGTATGAACAGATTATCCTCGCCAGTCGTCAAATAGACCGTGACGAAGAATTAGCCGTGCTATTCTTTCAAATTGGTGATGATGCCAGTGCTACTCAGTTTCTCCGCACAATAGATGACGAATTAACCAACGCCGGCGCAAAGTTTGATATAGCTGATGTTACCACTTCTGATGAAATTGAAGACATCGGTTTTGCCGCAGCTTTAGAAAAGGCGATCGTTGATTAATTCGTAATTCGTAGTTCGTAATTCGTAATTCAGCCAGTAGTGGACTGACAAGCCTAATTTTGTGCATAAGCATAAATTGTGGGGTGGGCTACTGGTCACCCCAGAACAGGCATCTTGCCTGTTCCACAAGAGAAACATAATGCACTATTTTAGCTGTGTCAGTCCACTACGTGTGTTTCATAAATCAAATATGAGTCCTATGTAGCAATTCAGGCGACAATCAGTTACGACTACACAGACCTGTGTAGCCGCGATTTCTAATCGCCTGGACTACATTTATTTTTAAGACAATCTCTTAGCTTCCACAGTTAGGGGTAAACTTGCAGCATCAGGTAATTCTTTAAATTCTAATTCCCAACCATTTGCTAAAGTCAGAACTACACCATCATTACTATCTGCTTGTTTAACAACATCTTCTTCCAGGTCTTTTTTAGCAACGTAAGCTACCAAAGTTCCCGCATCATTCATCCGCAACATTACTTTCATGAGTTCTCCTCCACCACTTCTATTTCTCTTTTCCGACAACCGACAACGAACCCTGTCTCTAAAAAATGCACTGCATAGATATAGGAACTTTGTAAATAAGTGCCTATACTTGCTATGTAGCCAATATCTCCTTTGTTAGCTAAAACCTGACCGATTTCTTTACCGGGGAAAGTCCCATCATTTTTGATCAGTTTGCGAAGTCTGACTTTTTGCCCAATTTCAAAAACTGGCGGTAAATGTAGCTCTAATTCATCAGGTTGCATGGGAGTACCTCTGTTCTTTGACCAAGTTCACAAGTTCTTCTACAGTGAGATTGCGTTTCTGCTGAATTGATTCCTGACGGACTGCATCCAAAACAGACTGGGTTTCCTCGGAGTTGAGAAAAATATTATTTTGCTGTAACAAACTGGTGACCAAATGTCTTCCAGAATGTTTACCTACAACTAAACGCCGCTCCCAACCCACTTCTTCCGGTGCAAATGGTTCGTAGGTGAGGGGGTTTTGTAGTACGCCGTGAGCATGGATTCCCGACTCGTGAGCAAAGGTATTTTCACCAACAATTGCTTTCCAAGGTGGAACATGACAATTGGAGGCTGAAGCGACCAGTTGGGAAAGTTCCAGCAAACGGCGAGTATCAATACCTAAATTGATGCCATAGATGCGCTTGATGGACATTACCACTTCTTCTAAGGCGGCATTTCCGGCTCTTTCCCCGACACCATTCACAGTGGTATTTACCGATGTGGCTCCTGCTTTGATACCAGCTAAGGCGTTAGCAGTGGCTAAACCAAAGTCATTGTGAGTGTGAATTTCTACGGGAATGGACAAAGCTGAAACTAGGGGTTTAACTTTGGCGTAGGTGCTGAAGGGGTCGAGAACGCCGACGGTATCGCAGAAACGAAACCGCGATGCGCCCCACTCTTGAGCATTAAGTGCTACATCTAAGAGAAAGTTGGGGTCGGCTCTGGAAGAATCTTCACCGCCTACTGCAACCCAAAGACCTTGATCTAGGGCAAAGTTAATACAGTCTTTGAGTCTTTGCAGACTTACCCGCCATTGGCCATGAAATTTAGCGGCGATGTGGATTCCAGAAACGGGAATGGCGATATGTACTCGCTTTAAACCGCAGGTGATGGAAGCTTTGATATCTGAAATTACTGCTCGGTTCCAGCCCAGGAGTCTGGCTTGCAAACCTAAATCGGCAATTGCTAAGATGGCGTGGGTTTCGGCTTCTCCCATTGCGGGGATTCCCACTTCTAATTCTGGTACGCCAATTGCATCGAGAAATTGAGCGATCGCAATTTTTTCCTCAAAGGTAAACGCAACACCCGCCGCTTGTTCACCATCACGTAATGTAGTGTCATTAATTAAGATTTCATTCATCTCAAACATCACTTTTAGGAATCATTCTTAATATGTTTTCGGTTTTGGGAGTTAATTTACCCACAAATGGTAAATGCCTCAGATAAATGCTGATAGCTTCCGTGGCGTAGCCAGATGATCAATGGTAAATGCTATAAACTCTCAGCTTTAATAGTTCATCTTCATGATTATTAAATCTTAGCTACATACGAACATCATATCTGTATGCAGGAGAACCAAATATAGGTATAATTTTAGAATTATTTTTACTATTGCTAAATCAGGTATTTTATAATAGCGATTAGTATATATAACTATTAGTTAATCCTAAATATAGCAAAATAGCAAATATGCTAATAAACCTATACAATATAGTCTTTTGCTAGTATAATTACTCTAAATTTACTAGTATAATGTCAGCCAGCTAACGTAGTAAAAGTTCAGCAGTAAATCTGTTAGTGATGCTCATCTAGCCAATCTAAAATCTGCTCTAGTTGCTGTAAGTTCACTATTCCATATTGCCAAAGTAGCATGGGTAAAGGACCGTTATCAAATTTACGATGTCTTAGGGCTACAGCAATATCAGCATTTGTTAGTTCTAGTTCCTGATGTAAAAAATTGATAAATTTTCTTTCACTTTTACAGGTGGTCATACAATTTTAGATTTTGGATTTTAGAGGATGTTTGACCCAGAGGTAAATCTGGGGGTTTAGGAATTTTGGGTATTCCAGCAGCGTTCTAGCCAATCTATTAATTCGTGACGAGAGGCGAGAAATTGCATAACTGTACTGCGGATGAGGATGGCTTCTAGTAAGTTGTTGACCTTGACTCTTAGGGAACCATCGTTGTGACACCAGCAGGAAATCTTTAATTCTTGTAAACGCTGGGAAATGCGCCAGCGATCGCACAACGGAATCTGCAAAATTTGCGCGCCAAGGGGGTCAGAACTATCAGAGGTCGTCATGATGAATGATTCTTGGTCAACAGTTCTTGATCCTGGGTTTGCAGTTGTTGTTCTAGTTTCTCGATGCGGGAGAGTAAAGAACTAATCACAGTTGCTTGGTCATCGGGAAGCTTTCCATGATCTAGGGGATGCTCCCGTGGGGTTTTTTCCTTAGGAGAAATAATTCTACCAGGAATCCCGACGACAGTTGCATCTGCGGGAACATTACGCAAGACAATAGAACCTGCGCCAATCCGGGCGCGATCGCTAATCTGAATATTTCCCAAAACCTTCGCACCCGCACCCACCACAACATTTTTTCCCAGAGTTGGATGGCGCTTACCACTTTCCTTACCAGTACCGCCAAGAGTCACACCCTGATAAATTAGTGTATAATTTCCCACAATGGCAGTTTCACCAATCACCACACCCATACCGTGGTCAATAAACACACCTTTACCAATCTCTGCACCTGGGTGAATTTCAATTCCTGTGAAAAACCGTCCCCAGTGAGAAATCAGACGCGGGATAAAACCCACACCCCGACAGTGTAACCAGTGAGCGACACGATATAAACAGAGCGCGTGTAACCCTGGGTAGCAAAACACCACCTCTAGCCAATTACGTGCTGCTGGATCACGTTCAAAAATAATTTGAAAATCACTTAATAACGGTTCTAAAAAACCACCAGAAAGTATATTTTTCAACAGAGATGTATTTCTAGAACTGGGTTTAATTGCACCATGATGATTTTTGTTTCTGTTTAATGACTGTTGCATTGGTAGTGTTTGGTTAAAAGAGCCATATGCTATTTTTCTGCTTATATCAGATGACTCCCAACAGGAGAATACATTAACAGCCGATTGGATTTATTGAATTTATTACACTTGTACTCAAACATCCCAAACCCTGACCTCAAGGAAACTTAAAAATTACCTGGGGTAAGGGTACTAGTATTTAATCATGGGGGTTCTAGTATTTTTAGGGTAGAGGTGACAGAATTTTTGTACTCACTACAAAAAACTTTACCTGTCAGAGTTTCCAGCGAAATAGGCAAGTTATTTTGCAATATATTAAGTTGTACTCACTTGCTCGCAAAGATGAGGTAAACAGTACTAGAAATCATATATCTGTATAACCAGTTACGATTATTATTGTATTATTCAGCCAGAAAAAAATCAGACTTCTTTATTTTAATTTAGCCTTTGTTGTCTGTGCGTACCTATACGTTTCTTAATATAAACAATGAACTTTCTAAACACATATAAGCTTTGTAGTGAGGAGTTTAGTAAATGTAGGTTGGGTTGAGGTTTTGGGAAACCCAACTTTACCCAATATTTGGCGTGCTTCGTTGGGTTGCGCTGTGCTTAACCCAACCTACTTTTAGACTAAATTTATAACCGCGATTTTACTTAAGGCGATTTCAGTATCAACTGTGCTAAGACAGGATAGCGTGCATCTCCAGATTCCATGAAACAGCAAAAAAATATATTCAGCCATTTCACCGCCATAGAAAGAAACTATTTATCATTTCCAGCACAGTTTTTATTAAATCAAAACCTACTTTCAGGCAAAATACTCGATTTTGGTTGTGGCTTTGGAAATGATGTTAAAATCCTCAGTCAAAAAGGATTGGATATTACAGGCTATGACCCTCATTATTTTCCCGAATATCCTCAAGTAAAATTTGACACAATAATTTGCTTTTATGTTTTAAATGTTTTATTCCCAGAAGAACAAGCTAATATTCTCATGGAAATATCCCATCTTTTAAAGCCAGGTGGTAAAGCCTATTATGCTGTCAGAAGAGATATTAAAAGAGAAGGATTTCGAGAACATTACGTCCATAAAAAACCTACATATCAATGTCTAGCAAAACTGCCATTTCATTCATTATACTTAGACGAAATGCGAGAAATATATGAATATATTCATTATAATCAGCAGCGTAACTCATCTAATCATTGTATCTTTTGTAATCCTCATAAACATCTCAGAATATTAACAGAATCAGCCACAGCCTATGCTATGTTCGACGGCTACCCTATAAGTAAAGGACATACTTTAGTCATTCCTAAACGTCATCTGAGTAATTATTTTGATTTACCATTGAAAGAACAGTCTGCTTGCTGGTTTATGGTGAATAAAGTCCAAGAAATTCTTCAGAGAGAATTTGCCCCAGATGGTTTTAATGTGGGGATGAATATTAATCGCGCCGGCGGTCAAAATGTGATGCACACTAGTATTCATGTTATCCCGCGTTACCAAGGTGATAGTGTTGGTAAAAGTGGTATCAGAAAAGTTATTCCTCAAATGAAATAGTTATTAGGACTTATGCAAAAACTCTCTTGACTTCGTGTCCTTTGTGTCCTTTGTGGTTCGTTTTCTCATAATTTTGCGTAAGTCCTGAGTTATATATAGAAATCCGGTTTGATTTATGAAAAAAATTAAGTATTGTAGGGTGCGTTAGGATGAAATCCGTAACGCACCATTATTAAGGCTTTGGTGCGTTACGCTACGTGTCTGTTCAAAAATCAAATAGTAGTCCTATAGAAATTCTCAAGAAGTTATGAACCCAAAGATCCCCAAATTGAAGAAGTAGGGGATCTGAATTTATGCTACTTGTGATGACTGTTCTAGAGTTTTTGGTTCTGGTAGAGATTCACCATTTTCCAAAGCTGTCGAAATCAGCATTTCTAAAACTTTTTGAGTATTTTGACAAGCTTCTTCATAGGTATCTCCGTGAGTGCAAGGCTGCATTACATTAGTAAATTCAGGTAGCAAAACTACATAGCACTGGTCTTCTTCTGACCATTGAATAATAACTGTATATTTCATTCTTTTTCTTCTCCCCACCACTTTAAAATATTCTGAGCATATTCCCGCACTTCCTCATCTGGGTCATTTGCTGCTTTGTCGCGCAACAGTGGTAAAGTTTGGGGATACTGAGGATATTGCTTGATAATTATCTCCAGTGCAATGCGCCGAGGGTTTTCGTTCAATATATCTCCACTCTCACAAGGGTCATTGACAGCACAATTGTAATAAATATCAAATAACTCAGGCTGATTTTTATAATGTTTGGCTAATGCTTGGATGGCTGCACGTCGCACACCTGCACTATCATCAGAGGCGCGTTGTTGGAGGATGGTTTTGGTTTCGGGGTCATCCTTGTAATTGATGGCTAATCCTTGGATGGCTATATGTCGCACATCATTATCATTATCAGAGGCGCATTGTTGGAGGATGGTTTTGGTTTCGGGGTCATCCTTGTAATGCATGGCTAATACTTGGATGGCTGCACGTCGCATATCATTATTATTATCAGAGGCGCATTGTTGGAGGATGGTTTTGGTTTCGGGGTCATCCTTGTAATTGATGGCTAATGCTTTGATGGCTGCATATCGCACATTCCAATGTTCATCAGTGGCGTGTTGTTGGAGGAAGGTTTTGGTTTCGGGGTCATCCTTGTAATTCCTGGCTAATGCTTGGATGGCTGTAAATCGCACATTCCAATGTTCATCAGTGGCGCATTGTTGGAGGAAGGTTTTGGTTTCGGGGTCATCCTTGTAATTGCTGGCTAATGCTTGGATGGCTGCATATCGCACATTCCAATGTTCATCAGTGGC
>NZ_JAYGHG010000028.1:57233-68666 GCF_034931085.1 Nodularia harveyana UHCC-0300
TCGCACATTCCAATGTTCATCAGTGGCGCATTGTTGGAGGAAGGTTTTGGTTTCGGGGTCATCCTTGTAATTGCTGGCTAATGCTTGGATGGCTGCATATCGCACATTCCAATGTTCATCAGTGGCGTGTTGTTGGAGGAAGGTTTTGGTTTCGGGGTCATCCTTGTAATTGCTGGCTAATGCTTGGATGGCTGCACGTCGCACATACTCACTATCATCATCAGAGGCACGTTGTTGGAGGAAGGTTTTGGTTTCGGGGTCATCTTTGTAATTGCTGGCTAATGCTTGGATGGCTGCATATCGCACATTCCAATGTTCATCAGTGGCGTGTTGTTGGAGGAAGGTTTTGGTTTCGAGGTCATCTTTGTAATTGCTGGCTAATGCTTGGATGGCTGCACCTCGCACATACTCACTATCATCAGTGGCGCGTTGTTGGAGGAAGGTTTTGGTTTCGAGGTCATCTTTGTAATTGCTGGCTAATGCTTGGATGGCTGCACCTCGCACATACTCACTATCATCAGTGGCGCGTTGTTGGAGGAAGGTTTTGGTTTGGGGGTCATCCTCCCAAGTCGTGACAATTGCTGCAAATGCTTGAGTACGAATTTGTTCTACTAGTTGCACTTCTGTAAAATCTACAGGTTTGTAATAATACCAAAGGTCATATTTAGTTAACTTTTTTAGCCAATTCAATAATTGTTTAGCCGTCGTCGCAATTACAGAACAATTCCTCACTTCTGCAAGACATTTAGCGGCTAAAAATATGTTGATAAACTTTTCATTTTCACCATCTTGTGACATCAAATAATCAATAATTTCACCAACAAATTCCGCTTCAATTATCCCAGAAATTAATAATAATACTTCATGCCAAGATTCATCTTGCCAGTGCTTACCAAAAACTTCAGTTTTCAAATCATCAATTTTAAGACTAAGTTTCTTCTCAAACTGCCAAACAAACTCCGAGGCACAGAAATATTCTAAAAATGTCCGATGCACAAAGGCATAATAATCTGCGCCCACAAAACATAACATAAAGTTACGAGTCCGCAGTTGATTAATCATCACCCGCGCCGCATCTCTGGGTTTTTCAAATTCTATAGTTTTCAGATATGCAGTGAAAATTACCTCTAAATCCTCTGCACTAATTGAGTTACCAGATAAATCTTTTCCACTGGTTTGCATATAATATGCAACTTGACGCAGCATTGCTTGCTTATCTTTATAATCAATGGTTTTGGGATCTAACCGCTTATCTTCCATCAAAGTTCGTTCTACGTCCCATTGATGCAGCAGTACCCGCGATGCTTGATTATAAAGTTCGGCTCTATCTCTGGGCAGTTCTTGGTTACGATTAAGAATTGCCATCATCGTCAATAGTAGGGGATTTCCTGCCAGTTCTGCAATAGATTTGGAAGTTTCAATTCCTCTTTGCAGTCGTTCCCGTTTTCTCACTTTATCTGCTTCATCGCTAAAAGTTAACTGATGCCAGCGATGAATAAAATCTTGAATTTGTTTTGGTTCTAAATCTTGTAATATAAAGTGGCGAAACTCAGCATCACGTAATTTTTGCGGCTTATAGCCAATGATGCGAGAAGTTACAATTACCTGCACATTAGGATATTGATTAGTAAAGCGATGGATATCGGTAATTACATCCTCTCTCTTACCAGTATCAAATACCTCATCCAAACCATCAAACATCACCAAAGCATTACCAGACTTTAGCTGTTCATTTAGTTGATGTTGATTCAAGTGTTCAATTGCACCGCTACATTTATGGAAAAATTCTAAAAAGTTATTACATTCTTTATTATCCCGTCGCCGCATATAAGTACGTAATTCAATAAGTAACGGAATCGGTTGTGTGATAACATTATTTAAAGGTGTTTCTCCCCAATTTAATGCAAGAAATTGTAATAATGTAGACTTGCCAGAACCAGGATCACCTAAAATCACAATATACTTATAATTTTGCTTTTTGTTAACAATATCCAATACTGAAAGTATCGGTTGTGATAAATAAACTTGGTTATGTCTTGCTAATTCTTCTGATTGCAGTTCTGCTTCAAGTTGGTCACTTTCTCGCAGCCGTCTCAGATGTTCTTTAGGAAGTTCGTGAATTTGTGGTAAAAATTTATCAGTTTCGCGGACATTTTGAGCGATAAACATCCGCCATAACTTGAGTTCGTTATAGGCATAACCGCTAGTATCTAAACTATCTAACTTGAGATTTCCATAGCACTCACGAATGCCTTCTTGATATCTTGGTAAGTCAAAACCTGGAGAAATACCAGCGATTTCTACAAGACTATCTTTAGCTGCTTCTAAATTTTCAGAATCTAAAATAGGACGTAGCTTATCTGATTCTCGAATAATTGCTTTAACTTTTTTCAAATATCGCTTACTTACTGTTTCCCATTTGAAATCATTGGGTGGAGTAGGTAGTTTCATTTGATACCAAGTATCGGCTAATGCTTTAAAATCTAAACTTTGGTTATCTGGACCAAATCCAGACCCTAAAATCTCCTTAATAACTGGATTATGAATAAATTTCTTTAAAGGCTGAATATATTTTTTAAGTTCTACATCTTCTAAATCTGCATCTTCTAATTCCTGCTGCATCAGTTGGAGAAATTCTTTTAAGGCTTTACCAGCAGCAATTTCAATATCTTCTTTTTTGAGTTTATCCAAAAAGCGCTGAGGAATACTTTTTAAGAAGTCTTTAGCCCAGTCCTTAGCCATATCTTTAGCTAAGTCCTCGAAAATCGGTTTAAAAATAAACCCGACAGCCTGAGTAACACCCCAAATAGCTAACCAATCAATCATACTTGTATCCGTTTAGATTTTGACTAGGAGTACATATACTATATTTTGTCATATTCCTGAATTTAAGGATAATTACAGAAATATCTGGTGTGATTTGGACTTATTTTTAATCCTGGCTGAGTCACCCCAAGCCTAAACCCAAGCTATAAGTATTTTATTTTTTGAGAATAATAAAAAAATGATGATGTATGATGTCCTCTGTAAATACATATAAAGGTCGGTATTATAAAACTATGTCTGGAACATAACTAAATTTTACATTTTATAAAAATCACCACATTTTTAAATATAGAATGTTACGATTAAGACTAAATTTATGACAAATCTCATCCGAGTCATTACTGATACGCTACAATTTACTTTTACCTATAAATCAGCGTAATTCATTATAAATCTCACAACTGCGTGCAGTCATAGCCTTAAATAAAAATGGGAGTGATGTTGTGTTTAAATCAGGGCAAATATTGCAAGAACGATATCAACTTCAACAACAGTTAGGACATACAATGGCTGGCCGTCAAACCTGGCTAGCAGAAGATTTGAATCATGTAAGTCATGAGTTAGTTATTCTCAAACTTCTGGTTTTTAACACTGAATTTAAATGGGATGATTTAAAGTTATTTGAGAGAGAAGCCCAAGTATTACAAAATCTCAATCACGAGAGAATACCCCGCTACCGAGATTACTTTTTAGTTGATAAAGAGCCAAATGCAGGTTTAAGTTGGTGGTGTTTAGTGCAGAATTATATTCCTGGTTCTACTTTACAGGATTTATTAGCCGAAGGCATAAAATTTAGTGAGTCAGAACTCAAGCAAATTGCTGGAGAAATTTTACAGATTTTAATTTATCTACATCATTTAAATCCTCCAGTTCTCCATCGGGATATTAAACCTAGTAATTTGATTCAGGGTGAAGATAAACATATATATCTGGTAGATTTTGGGGCAGTACAGGATAGAATGGCTGTTACTAAAGCAACTTTTACGGTAGTAGGTACTATTGGTTATACTCCAATGGAACAGTTTTGGGGAAGGGCTGTACCAGCTTCTGATTTATATGGTTTAGGAGCTACTTTAATTCATTTAGTTACAGGGGTTGCTCCGGCTGATTTACCCCAGAAAAATTTGCGGATTCAATTTGCAAGTCATGCTAGTATCAGTGCCAATTTTGTGAGTTGGATTCAGAAATTAACTGAACCAGATTTAGAAGAAAGATTCTCCACTGCTAATGAAGCATTTGAAGTATTTTCTCAGGGTTTTAAATCTAGAATTAGTCAAAAAAAGTCGCTACCTAATCAGAAATCTATATATCTTACTAGACCTTTTCTGGTGGTAACTAAAAATTCCCCAGAGGAGCTAGAAATTTTCAGGTATAAAGAATCAAACAACTATCAAAGATTGATAATTTTAATACCCGTACTTTTAATTCTCAGTCGGATTTTTGGGTCTTTAATAGTTGGTGGATTAATTCTCTTATTATTCTTTAGTTTCAGATCGAAAATATTAGATGTTGCGATGAATGAGAAAATTGATTTATTTCTGGCAAACCCACTAGCTAAAAAAACTAGTTTAATGAGTGAAAATGACTATGGTGGTTATCTTTACTTTAATAGCACTGAAAAAAGTTTTAGATTTCAGAATGTTTGGTTTGCTCAATTTCAGTCAAGAGTAGATTTTATTAAAAACATTCGCTCTATCTATGTATGTCAAAGACAGGACAATCGCGCTAATCAGTTTTTTCAGACAGATATTTCACAAAAGTGGGAAGTCGTTATCCGTACAGAGAGCGATCGCATTCGGTTGAATTGGCGGTTAAATGAGGAGGAGTGCGCTTGGTTGGTTGATGAAATTCAGACTTGGTTGAATAATTATTGAGGGGATAGTCAGGAATGAACAATGGCGATCGCAATTTCTTCCACATTCCTTTCACTATGAGCCAGATTTTGTAACTCTGCTTCAATGCGATCGCTGGATAGACAATATAGAATCAAGTCGAGCCAAGTACTTATACTCACGACTGTTTTAGTAGGTAATTTTAACCCCAAAACATAAAATAAATATAAAACGCATTTTTTCAGCGAAAAAAATGATAGGTTAGATACATAATCGGATTCCTTCGACATCGCAATTTTAACTTTGCGAAATCCCTAAACTATGCGCTAGTCGTCGGTTAATCTTCACTATCTGCTTATGATGTTTACTTACAGCGATTAATTCTCAATAGATGTATGATCAGAGTTAATGTAGTTCTTAGTTGATGGTTTTCAGGCGTTTCATCATGTTCACAATCACCTCGTTGACTAGGCTTTTACAGGAAAAACCAGGGTTTAAACTTGATATTTTCGCAATAACCTCAATGATTGACCCAAGGAGGAAAAATCATATCCTCAAACCCCAGACCCCATTTTTCTCTAAACAGTTAATTCACGTAAAGGTTAAGAAAAGATGAACTGCATTTTTTGGGCAAAAAAAATGATATGTTAGATACAGAATCAGGTTTCTCCGGTGTCCGAATTAGCATGATATTGACCTGATCTAGTTTTTCAGCCCTTTATCTCCTACTGTTTGCCGTTAAAAAGACGATTTAAGGTTGGTTTGAGTACAGTATTTATGTACTTAAAAATCTAGAAAAAATAGCATAAAACCTTTGATATACATGGGTTATAGCTGAGTACAAAGAAATCCTAAACCCCTATTTATAAATACTCGTACCCCAACTGAAAAATACTAGAACCCCTACCCGAAAAATAAATTTTTAATTCTTGTAAACCCCAGACAGACAGGGTTTAAAAATTCGAGTACAAAAGTAATAAATTCAATAAATTCTATACTTCATAAACGTTATCAGCCCTAGAAAAGGACTGCTATAACTCTTATATCGCCAATCACTCAAGGCTCTAACCACAAGTAACAGCCAAGAGTGAGTGGAGGGATGAGATAGCACCATACCTTAAGTGAATCGAAGTCGCGGCTGTAATCACAAACAAATTCTACCCCAGACCGAAAAGTTGATATACACCAGGCGAACTTCAGTAAACAGTAAACAGATAACTGATAACTGATAACTGAGTAAAAGACGCGACTTCAGTTCCTGGGTAAAGACAGTAGCAACGGCATCTCCCACTGTGGCATTTAGTCCACTGAACCATTGCGAAATTTAATGACACTACCGTCTTCCGGACTCGTCACCTCCGACCATCAGGACCCAGCATTAACCCAATCAAACTCAGGTGGTTGTGGATGCGACAGCAGCACCACCGTAGAAATGGATCAAAAGCTCCAAGAACGCATCGCTAAACATCCCTGTTATAGTGAAGATGCCCATCATCACTACGCCAGGATGCACCTTGCAGTTGCACCAGCTTGTAATATTCAATGCAACTATTGCAACCGCAAATATGACTGTGCTAATGAAAGTCGTCCTGGAGTAGTTAGCGAATTGCTGACACCAGAAGAAGCGGCTCATAAAGCTTTAGTGATTGCAGGCAAAATTCCCCAAATGACAGTAGTGGGAATCGCGGGACCTGGTGATCCATTGGCGAATCCTGAAAAAACTTTCCGCACTTTTGAGTTGATTGCAGACAAAGCACCAGATATTAAGCTTTGCCTTTCAACTAATGGTTTAATGCTACCTGAATACATTGACCGTATCAAACAACTGAATATCGATCATGTTACGATTACTCTAAATACCATTGACCCAGAAATCGGCGCTCAGATTTATTCTTGGGTTCACTACAAACGTAAGCGTTATAGAGGTGTTGAAGGTGCTAAAATTCTGCTAGAAAAGCAGATGGAAGGCTTACAAGCACTGAGAGAGGCTGATATTCTCTGCAAAGTTAACTCCGTGATGATTCCCGGAATTAATGATCAGCATTTGATCGAAGTCAATAAAATGATTCGTGAAAATGGTGCATTCTTGCACAACATCATGCCTTTAATTTCAGCACCAGAACATGGGACACATTTCGGCTTAACAGGTCAACGTGGTCCTACACCCAAAGAGGTGAAGTCTGTACAAGATAATTGCGCTGGCAACATGAAAATGATGCG
The DNA here is from genome assembly GCF_034931085.1 of Nodularia harveyana UHCC-0300. Lineage (NCBI taxonomy): Bacteria > Bacillati > Cyanobacteriota > Cyanophyceae > Nostocales > Nodulariaceae > Nodularia > Nodularia harveyana. The sequence goes on from NZ_JAYGHG010000028.1 coordinate 64,112, forward strand.
CCATTGTCGCCAATGTCGAGCAGATGCGGTAGGATTATTAGGAGAAGACCGGAGCCAAGAATTTACTAAAGATAAGTTCTTGGAAATGACTCCAGAGTATGACCTAGAGCAACGGACTGTTGTTCATGAAGGAATTGAGAAGTTTAAAGAAGAACTAAAAATAGCCAAAGATAAGGCACGGACGGGCAAGACTTTTGCCAATAATCCTAAAATTTTAGTTGCAGTGGCGACTAAAGGCGGCGGTCTAGTTAACCAACACTTCGGTCATGCGAAGGAATTCCAAATTTACGAAGTGGATGGTGAAAAAGTTACCTTTGTCAGTCATCGTAAGATTGACCAGTATTGTCAAGGTGGATTTAGTGAAGAAGCCACTTTTGAACATATTATGGGAGCGATCGCCGATTGTAAAGCAATTTTAGTTTCCAAGATTGGTAACTGTCCTCAAGAGAAATTGCAAGCAGCCGGAATACAGACTGTAGAAGCTTACGATGTAATCGAAAACGTGGCTTTGGAATTCTACGAGCAATATGTCAAGGAGTTAGGGAATTAGGGAGTAGGGAGTAGGGAGTAGGGAGTAGAAAGTAGGGAATATTTACCACTTATTACTCACCACTCTCGACTCACCCCTCACCTCTCACGACTCCCCAATCTTCAAAAGGAGAATAATCATGGCTTACCAAATCACCAGCCAATGTATTTCCTGTAATCTTTGTCTACCTGTATGTCCCACTAATGCAGTGAAGGTAATTGACGGTAATTATTGGATTGATCCTGAACTCTGCACAAACTGCTTTGGGACTGTTTACTCAGTTGCTCAGTGTCAAGCTACTTGTCCCACCTGTACTGGTTGTGTGAAACAATCCAATGATTATTGGGAAGCCTGGTTTGCTAATTACAACCGCTCTTTAGCCAAATTAACCAAGAAACAAGATTACTGGGAACGTTGGTTTAACTATTATTCCCAAAAATTCTCCGAGCTATCTCGGAATCAGAGCGAAGTCATAGGTGTATCAGGATGAGCATCATTTATCTAGACAATAATGCCACAACGAAGGTAGATCCAGAAGTTTTAGAGACGATGCTCCCTTATCTGCGGGACTACTACGGTAATCCTTCTAGTATGCATACCTTTGGTGGACAATTAGGCAAAGCAGTAAAAACAGCACGCCAACAACTAGCAGCGCTAATTGGTGCTGATGAGTCAGAAATTGTTTACACCAGTTGCGGTACTGAGGGAGATAACGCCGCGATTCGCGCCGCACTTTTAGCACAACCAGAAAAGCGACATATTATCACTACGCAGGTTGAACACCCAGCAGTTTTGAATGTCTGCAAACAACTGGAAACCCAAGGTTACACTGTTACCTATCTCTCGGTAAATCGTCAGGGACAGTTAGATTTAGCGGAATTAGAAGCTTCCTTGACTGGAAACACCGCTTTGGTAACAATTATGTATGCCAATAACGAAACCGGTACGATTTTTCCTATAGAGCAGATTGGGTTAAGAGTTAAAGAGTATGGCGCAATCTTTCATGTGGATGCTGTGCAAGCAGTGGGAAAAATTCCCCTCAACATGAAAACTAGCACCGTGGATATGTTAACTCTGTCCGGTCATAAGATTCATGCTCCCAAGGGAATTGGTGCTTTATATGTGCGGCGCGGTGTACGGTTCCGTCCCTTGCTGATTGGTGGACACCAAGAACGTGGCCGGCGGGCAGGAACGGAGAATGTTCCAGGTATTATTGCTCTAGGTAAAGCGGCAGAATTAGAACTCTTGCATTTAGAAGAGGCTACCACGAGAGAAAGAAAACTGCGCGATCGCCTGGAACAAACTTTACTCGCCAAAATTGCTAACTGTGAAGTTAATGGCGACCCAACGCAGAGATTGCCGAACACCACAAATATTGGTTTTAAATACATTGAAGGTGAAGCAATTCTACTTTCTTTGAATAAATACGGTATCTGTGCCTCATCTGGTTCTGCTTGTACTTCTGGTTCTTTAGAACCTTCCCACGTCCTGCGGTCAATGGGTTTACCCTACACAACCTTACATGGTTCCATTCGTTTCAGCCTGTGTCGTTACACTACAGAAGCTGAAATTGACCAAGTGATCGAGGTAATGCCCAGTATTATCGAACGTTTACGCGCCATGTCACCCTTCCAAAATGATGATGCGGGTTGGCTACAAGGACAGGAAAAAGCAGTAACTCATAGCTAAGGACGTGGGTATTGGGAAGATATCCCCCAATCCCTCCTCCCTCATCCCCAATCTAAAATCTAAAATCTAAAATTGACCATGTGGGACTACACAGATAAAGTATTAGACTTGTTTTACAATCCCCAAAATCAGGGAGCTATTGAAGAAACTGGCGAAGCTGGTGTTAAGGTTTCAATGGGAGAAGTTGGTAGTATTGCTTGTGGTGATGCCCTGAGATTGCACTTGAAAGTGGAAGTAGAATCTGATAAAATATTAGATGCTAGGTTCCAAACATTTGGCTGCACCAGTGCGATCGCCTCTTCCAGTGCTTTAACCGAAATGGTCAAAGGTTTAACCCTAGATGAAGCCTTGAAAGTTTCTAATAAAGAGATTGCAGATTACCTCGGCGGATTGCCAGAAGCTAAAATGCACTGTTCTGTCATGGGGCAAGAAGCTCTAGAAGCTGCCATATATAATTATCGTGGCATACCTCTCCCCACCCATGACGACGACGAAGAAGGTGCATTGATTTGTAGCTGCTTTGGGATCACCGAAGCCAAAATCCGCCGTGCAGTTCTAGAAAATCATCTTACTGATGCGGAACAGGTAACAAATTATGTAAAAGCTGGTGGCGGATGCGGTTCCTGTTTAGCGAGTATTGATGATATTATAAGAGATGTAAAGGAGAAAGCCGCCGTACCTGCTCTCAACAACCAAAGTACCGGAGTTGCTCAATCTCAAAAACCTCTTACCAACGTCCAAAGAATTGCACTCATTCAAAAAGTCCTAGATGAAGAAGTCAGACCAGTGCTGATTGCTGACGGTGGAGATGTAGAACTTTACGACGTAGAAGGCGATAAAGTCAAAGTCATACTCCAAGGAGCTTGTGGTTCTTGTTCTAGCAGTACAGCCACCTTAAAGATTGCGATCGAAGCTAGGTTACAAGAGCGTGTAAGTCAAAACTTGGTAGTTGTAGCAGTCCAGCCATAAACTGCAAGTTTGCACACTGCACAAATACATTCTGTGAAACATTCAACAGTAACAGCAGTAGGATTTGAACCAGATAATTTTCGCCACATCAAAGCTTCATTCCTACTGCACACAGACCCTATAAGAATCTGCATTGATTCACCAATCACTTATTTGCACTCTGTTTATACTCCGCAAATATTCGTAAATTTCATCAGTTCTTTGTCATTAAATTGACAAGTGGCAAAGGACACCCAATACATAAACTTAACCCTGAACTATTATGACACCAACAACCATTAATTATGCTGTGGAGCGATCGCCCCCGGCGACGTTCTACAACCAGCGCTCACTGCTGTAGCTCAACAGGCGTGAACGTCAACACACAGACCCGCTAACCAACCAATCTCAGGAGACAAATAATCATGGCAACTGACGAAAAAATCAGACAGATAGCTTTCTACGGTAAAGGTGGTATTGGTAAATCTACCACTTCTCAAAACACCTTGGCAGCTATGGCAGAAATGGGTCAGCGCATCCTTATCGTCGGTTGTGACCCCAAAGCTGACTCTACCCGTTTGATGCTACACAGTAAAGCTCAAACCACCGTTCTTCACTTGGCTGCTGAACGTGGTGCAGTTGAAGATTTAGAGCTTGAAGAAGTAATGCTCACCGGTTTCCGTGGTGTTCGTTGCGTAGAATCTGGTGGTCCAGAACCCGGTGTTGGTTGTGCAGGTCGTGGTATTATCACCGCCATCAACTTCTTGGAAGAAAATGGTGCTTACCAAGACGTTGACTTCGTATCCTATGACGTACTAGGTGACGTTGTATGTGGTGGTTTTGCTATGCCTATCCGTGAAGATTAAGCTGTGATTTCTAGGGTTTTTGATATTCGGTTAATTGGAATTTTTTATTTTTTCTTGCCCTATTTCTTCCCTGGAAAAGTTGGCACAAATAGGCAGTTTGTTTGATTTATATTCTATTATTTACCCTATTTTATCCCTGGTGTCAATATCCATACATGAATTTTGATAAATGGGTTACTAATGGATAATTCATTATTGATAGTTTATTAATTTAACAAAGTATAAATATAGGCTTGAAATATAAGACATATAAAGGCTCTAAAACTCAAGGCAAATTGTTCTACAATAAAAAAAATATGTTTTATATATAGAATTATTTATTTTGATAATTTTCACACATGATTTAAAATTGCTTTAGGCAATCTACAATCCAAACTATCTAATATGACTGAATTTAAACGTAACCGTTCAGGGGGGGGTGGAAGAGCGATCGCCAAAGGAGGGGCTGAGTCCTGCGGATATGCTTGTGCGTTCGCCCATCGCTAAAAATTCTCCCCAAAATCTGATAAATTAAGTGATATGG
>NZ_JAYGHG010000029.1:0-64556 GCF_034931085.1 Nodularia harveyana UHCC-0300
CCTGTTCTATTAAAAATAAATCGTCGCCAATTTAAATGCCACAAGTGTAAAAAAGTCTTTAGTGAAAACCTAAATTTTGTAGATAAAAGTAAAGGATATACGAAAAGATTAGCGACGGATATAGTACAACAAGTATTAAATAGTAACATCCGCAGTGTTGCCGAAAGAAATGATTTAAGTGACGAAGAAGTAGAATCAATGTTAAAAAAGCAAGTGTCGCAAATATTAAACATAAATTTAAGTCAGGTGAAAAAGTTAGGCATAGATGAAATAGCTTTAGTTAAAGGACAAGGAAACTACTTAGCAGTAATAGTAGATTTAGAGAGTCATAAACCAATTGAGATAGTGCAATCAAGGCGAATAGAAGATATCCGTGAAGTCCTTGTCAGTTGGGGGTTTGAGGTACTTCATAAAATCGAAGAAGTGAGCATTGACCTCTGGTCTCCTTATAAAAAATTAGTAGAAGAGTTGATGCCAAATGCTAATGTAACTGCTGATAGATTTCATGTAATGAAACAAGTAAATGACGAATTAGATACTATGCGTAAAACCGAGAAAAATGCAGCCATGTCGCTAGATAATAAATCAGAAAAAACACGGATATTAGAAGCATTAAATAAAAGTAAATATAGTTTAATAAAAAATGAAAATTCTCTCAATAAAAAGCAAAAAGAAAAATTAAAGTCTGTGCAAAAAATGTCACCAAATCTCGCCAGAATGCATTCACTCAAAGAAGAATTTCGAGATATATTTGAAACAACTAAATCTTGGGGAGATAGTATAATAAAACTATTGGATTGGATGTATGATGCACTTTCATATTTTCCGAAAAGTATAGGTACAATAGTTAGATGGTTCGGTGAAATAGTCGGTTACTTTGACAGTAAAACTACGAGTGGTACTGTAGAAGGAATTAATAATAAACTCAAGTTAATTAAAAGGCTGGGATATGGCTTCCGTAACTTCAGCAATTTTAGGTTACGCAGTTTATTAAACTGGCATTTTAGTATTAATTCTCCATAAAAGTAACCGAAGAACCGGAATTTTTCAACCTAATTTAGGCCGTTCAATATCATCCTCACCCAAATACTCACCATTTTGAATTTCTAAAATCACCAGTGGAATTTGTCCGGGGTTGTCCACCTTATGCAGAGTTGCTGCGGGAACAAAAGTTGATTGATTTCGACCCAGTAGCTTTTCATCTTTTCCACAAGTTACCTTAGCTACACCAGAAACCACAACCCAATGCTCATTGCGGTGATAATGGATTTGTGGTTTAATCCCGTGTTTTGGTTTGATTTCAATCCGGCTAATTCGATAAGTTTCCCCTTCTTCTATAACATCTACAGTACCCCAATATCTTGCACCTGCATGAGCAGAAGATTGACTTTCATTTTTATTCTGAGACATAAAGATAAATATTTTGTAACTGAAACCAGATAAAACTAGATTTTAAATAACCCAACTAAAAATTTATAATTCCTGATTCGACTTACATAGATAGCTTTCTATTACTCCACAAAAAGTTCTCTAATTCAGATGCTGGTAATGGACGACTGAATAAAAACCCTTGCATAGCATCACAGTTATTCTCGCGTAAAAAAGATAGTTCCGATTCTGTTTCTACACCCTCAGCAATTACCTGAAGATTTAGATTCTGACCCATTTCTATTAATGCTTTAGCAATGGCGTATTTTTGTGAGTCATTATCCACATTATGAATAAAATAACGGTCAATCTTTAATGTATCAATTGGCAGATTACTTAGATAAACTAAAGAAGAATAGCCAGTACCAAAATCATCAACAGCAATTCGTACACCCAATTTTTTTAGTTCTTTCATAGTAGCGATCGCACTATTAATATTTTGCATAATCATACTTTCGGTAATTTCGATTTCTAAACATTTTGGTGATAAATTATTTATGTTCAAGAAATATCTTAAATTTTTGACCAAATCTGGATTATTCAATTCAAGTGCCGATATATTAACAGAAATATTCAGAGATATTACTCCTATATCTTGCCAGATTTTTATTTGTTTACATACAGTTTCTAAAACCCATTGGCCCAGATCAATAATTAAACCAGTAGATTCTGCCACCGGAATAAATTGAGCAGGTAAAACCATACCTAACTCTGGACTGTTCCAGCGCAATAAACTTTCCGCAGCAATAATTTCTCCCGAAGCAATACTAATGATGGGTTGATAATAAATTTCAAATTCATGAAATCTTTTTTCGTTGATAACTCGGTGTAAATTCATTTCCACCAATTGTATTTTCGGTGAAACTATGGGGTTTGTAAGTTTATTAGATCCAGATAAATACTTTTTTAACATAGCTTGTCTTTCTAAGCGATTCATAATTGCACTTAAAAGTTCAGAGCGAGTAAATGGCTTTGTTAAATAATCATCTGCACCCATATTCATACCTTGACGAAAATCAGCATGAGCAGATTTAGCCGTTAAAAAAATAAAGGGAATTGTTGCAGTTAAAGGTTGTTGACGCAATGCTTTTAACACACCATAACCATCAATTTCCGGCATCATCATATCACACAAAATTAAGTCAGGTATGACAGATGTAGCCAAACTGATGCCAATTGTGCCATTTTCAGCTGTAATAGTCTCAAAATTCTCAGCTTCTAACAAATCTAATAGATTCTCACGTACCGCTTCCTCATCTTCAATAACTAAAATTTGAGTCATTTTTAACCTCAATATTCATATTTTTATTTAAAGGCAATATCACAGTAAAAACCGTCCCAACTCCCTGGGTACTGGTAACAGAAATTTTACCTTGATGTAAATCTACACATTTTTGCACAATAGCCAAACCTAATCCAGTTCCGAGGATATTATCAACATTCCTAGCCCGATGAAAAGATTCAAACAAGTGTGGTATATCTTCTTCTGGAATACCAATACCTTGGTCATGAATTTTAAATATAGCTTGTTTATCCTCACAGATCAGAGTAAATTTCACTTTGCTATCATTAGAGGAATACTTAATAGCATTTGAAAGTAAATTATTGAGAATATGTTCTAGTAAATTACTATCCATGCAGCATAACATAGAGTTATATTGACTAGTAAAAGAAATTACGCACATATTGTTGTAATTTACTTGTACTTCTGACAACAAATCACGACAATATTCGACTAAATCGAAGCAAGTGGGCTTATATTCCAGTTTTCCTGCTTCAGCCTTACCAATCACTAACACATCATTTAACATTTCTGTCATCCGCTTAACAGCAGTTTGAATGCGATGTAAGTGAGTTAGTTGTTTTTCTTCTGTCCATTGGTGCCGATAGTGTTCTAATAATTCTGAGGAAGAAAGAATTGTACTCAATGGGGTGCGAAATTCATGAGAAGTCATGGAAATAAAACGGGATTTGAGTTCGTTAAGTTCTTTTTCCGTTTCTAGTGCTATTTTTAGTTCTGCTTCTAATTGCTTATGCTCTGTGATATCTGCTAAGTAACCGACTAATTCTAATGGATTCCCTGCTTTATCCCGGACTAGCTGGCCTTTGTCATATAGCCAACGATAAGTACCATCTTGATGTAAAAACCGATATTCTAGAGTATATTTTCCTTTTTCCATGACCTGGGAAAGTTCAGCAGATACAGAAAGAAAGTCTTCTGGATGTATACGATTATTCCAAAAGCTAGAATTATCGACAATTTCCCAGGCTTCGTATCCTGTCATTGCAGTGATATTTCCACTGACAAAGGTACAACCTAAATCCCCAGTAATAGTAGTAGTATAGATGACAGCCGCACTAGAGGAGAGTAAATATTGCAGCCGTTCTTGACTGACAATTAAGGCTGTTTCTGCTTGCTTCCGCTCAGTTATATTTGTTTGAATAGCGACGTAGTGGGTAAGTTTGCCAGCCACATCATAAACTGGTGAAATATTTAACTCGTGCCACAATAACCCACCATCTTTATGGTGGTTTCGTAGAGTCATAGTGCAGTCTCTTTCTGTTTCCATAGCAGCAGATATTTCTGTTAACGCAGATTGATTTTGGTCAGCAACTTGGAATGAATAAAAATTTCTGCCGATTACCTCTGCGGCACTGTAGCCTGTCATTCTTTCACAAGCTGAATTAACATAGATAATAGGCTTGTCAGGAAGTGTAGCATCAGTAATAATAACGCCATTACTACTGGCAGCGATCGCCCGATTACGTAATCTTAACCCTTCTTCTGTGCGCTTACGTTGAGTAATATCTGTATGAATGCAGACTGTACCCATAGATTGACCACTAGCATCTTTAATTACATCACAATGCAAATCAACTTGCACAAGGCGGCCATTACAGGCACGAAAAGTCACCTCACCACGCCAAGACTGACTATTCTCAGGATGAGCGCAGACTTTTTCATAAACGGCTAGATGCTCAAATATCGCTTGATATCCACCAGCGTCCTGTAATTCTGCCAAGCTATACTCATACTTTTCGATAAACGCTGGGTTGAGATAGATCACCTCACCTGTGATATCTCTAATAACTATGGCATCACTGATGCTTTCTATCGCTTTGCCAAAACGTAGTAGTGATTTTTCTGCTAACTTACGTTCTGTAATATCAGTAGAAATACCACCCACAGCATAGGTCACGCCATTAGCATCTTTTAAAGGGAACTTAATAGACAAGTATGTATGTAAACCATCTTCTTGAGGAACAAATTCTTCTGTTGTGAAAGCAACACCATCGACAATTACTTGATGGTTATTCATCGCAAACTGATCTGCAACATCATCCGGCCAAAGTTCATGTATGCTTTTGCCAATAATTTCCTCTTGAGTCAGGTTTAATACCTCTTGATACTTGCGGTTCCCTAGTAAGGTTTTACCTTGAGGATCGATCAGATAAATCACTGCTGGAGAGTTATCTAAAATTGCTCTGAACTGTTGTTGTGTTTGCTGTAGAGTAATTTCTGTTGATACTCGATCATCAATATCAGTATTTATACTAAACCAGTTAACGATTTTACCTTCCTGATTAGACATAGGCAAAGCCCGAATTAAATGCCAACGATAAGTCTGATCAGTGGATCGCAAACAACGAAATTTTACTTCATAAGGTTTACCAATTTCTAGAGATTGCTGCCAACCAAACAGAGTATCTGGCAAGTCATCAGGATGTATCCATTGCTGCCATCCCACCCCTAGAACTTCTGCGGAACTGCAACCAAAGTAGTCAATAACCTGTTGATTAACATACTCAAGCTCACCGTTAGCATTCGTAATCCATACTTGTTGCAGGATAGATTCTGCCAAAAAACGGAACCGTTCTTCACTCTCATGATGTTCTGTAATTTCTGACACTAGCTGGTGATTGACTTGAGTTAAAGCCATAGTTCTTTCAGTCGCACGCATTTCTAGTTCTTGGTTGATTTGAGTCAGATATGTTTGTGCTTGTTTGAGCTAAGTAATATTTTCAGCAATTCCAGCAAAACGATAAAATTCTCCTTGTTGATTATTTATAGGAAAAGTTTTGGTATCAATCCACTGCATTTCATCGTCAGGGCGGATAATCGGAAAATTTTTCATAAAATTCTTGCCTGATAATAAACCATCTACAACATCTATGTAGTGATCTCGATCTAAAGGATGAATATAATTAAGCAGATTTTCTCGTAAATTTTAGCGATCGCAGCGCCGCTTCCCAAATTTCTTCATAAACTGGGCTGATGTAATATAGTTTCTGCTGATAAGCATCTCTGAGAAAAAGACTGGAGGAATATTTTCTCTTATAGCTGGGGAATAGGGAGTAGAGACACTTCGGCTTACTTCGACTTACTTCGACTTACTTCGACTTCAGAAACACAAGTATTAATTAATTCTTCAATGCCAGAAACCGGAAATATTTCTGTGTTGAGTTTCTCAGCAACTTCTGCAACAGTCATATCATCTAAAAACACCAATTCCCCATGTTTCAGCATAACTTGTGGCAGCAAAATCCCACCACCTAAATCTTTTCCTGAAAGATTCAAAAGCAAATCATGACCGGTGATTAAGCCAGTTACACTAATTTTCTGTCCCCAATAATCACTAGATAAGGCCTGCATCTTTACTTCTAAATTTTCTACAGAGTTTAACTGTTGCAAAATAGGTTGAAATGCTTTTTCTACAGCATTACCAACTACCCAGGTTAATTGTTTAGGATGGTCAAGTTTTGGCGGGAGTAATTCTGTGGCTGTAGATGTAAATTGCTTAATAAATAAACGAATGGAACCCACACCGTTATCAATTTGTGGATATTCTTCATATTCCGCTTCCGTGGGTAATTCCTCACCTGCAATCAAAAACCACTCATCAGCCAACCAAGCAAAGCCGGAACCAAATTTTTGGCGAAATTTCTGGGAGATACTTTGTACTTGAGAAATAACTTCTTGAGCTTTTTCTGTGGTTACGGGAATGAGTTCGTCGAATTGGGGGCGAAATCGGGTCAAACCCACTGGGACAACTGCTACTGATGCGACAGCCGGGATTTCACCAGTATGAAAAGAGGCTAAATCTTTGAGGGTTTGTTCGAGATGTTGACCATCGTTGATCCCAGGACAAACTACTACTTGGGCATGAATTTGTAGTCTGCGGTCTTGGAACCATTTGATTTGTTCTAAGATTTGTCCAGCACGTTGATTTTTCAGGAGTTTAATTCTGATGTCGGGTTCTGTCGCATGAACAGACACAAATAAGGGCGAGAGGCGCATTTGTTCAATACGCAGCCATTCTCGTTCTGACAAGTTGGTTAGGGTTAAGTAGGAACCGTATAAAAAGCTGAGACGGTAATCATCGTCTTTGAAGTATAGACTGGAACGCTTACCTGGTGGCTGCTGGTCAATAAAGCAAAATGGACAACGATTATTACATTGAATTAATCCATCAAATAGGGCGGTGGCAAATTCTAGCCCCAGGTCTTCGTCGTAATCTTTTTCTATTTCAATATGATGAGTTTTACCAGATGCGTCTAAAACTTCTAGTTCTAGAACTTCATCAGCACATAAAAATTGATAATCAATTAAATCACGGGGTTGTGTGCCGTTGATAGCAACTATGGCATCTCCCGCATCAAAGCCAATTTCGGCGGCTATGGAATCGGGTAATACTTTGGTGATTTGGGCTGGACGGATGGTAGACATGATTGGAGAGTGTGGGAGGTGTGGGAGGTGTGGGAGGTGTGGGGAGTGTGGGGGGTGTGGGGAGTGTGGGAGGTGTGGGAGGTGTGGGGGGTGTGGGAGGTGTGGGGAGTGTGGGGAGTGTGGGAGGTGTGGGAGGTGTGGGGGGTGTGGGGAGTGTGGGAGGTGTGGGAGGTGTGGGGAGTAAAGAACTTTGGATTTTGGAGAAAGCGATTTTACATTGCAGTCTAATCCAAAATCTAAAATCTAAAATCTAAATGACTTACGCATAATCTACGTTTTCTTGGCGTTCTTGGCGGCTTGGCGGTTAGATAAATCAATATTTTTGGCAATTGTTGCGTAAGTCCTGCTAAAATTGATTGACTAATGACTATTAACTATTTTTTAATAATCCGGTGCTGATTGCACCTAAGATGAGGATACCAAAGGCGAGGCGATACCAAATAAATACCCAGGTGCTTTGGGTTTTGAGGAATTGTATTAACCCGGCGATCGCTATATAAGAAAATATCCCGGACGAAATTGTCCCGACTAACATAGGAATCATCGCTGTATTACTTACGCCTACGGCTAAAAAATCTTTTAACTCTACTAATCCGGCTATGGTGATGGCGGGAATACCCAACAAAAATGAGAATCTGGCGGCGGTTTCTCGTTCTAAACTCATAAATAGTCCCCCTGTAATGGTGGAACCAGAGCGAGATACCCCAGGAATTAATGCTAAACATTCAGCAAAACCCATCAATAGCCCATCTTTCATGGTGAGATGCTGAAAGTCACGTTGACGTTTGCCGATTTTTTCTGCTAATCCCAATAACAGTGACATGACAATAGAGGCGATGGCGATCGCTGTCATGCTTCTTAAGGGTGAGTTGTCGTAGTCGGGGATAAATCTTTTAATTAATAATCCCAAGACAATTATTGGTAGTGTTCCCAAGGTAATTCCCAGAAACATCTGGAAGTCTTGGTTTTGATAATCTTTCAGGGCGATCGCTTTTGTTGCACCTGTGATAATTTGCGTCATATCATCCCAGAAATACCACAGCACGGCGACAATACTACCAAGCTGAACAATGGCGGTAAAAGCTACCCCCGGATCACCCCAACCCAGCGCTACAGGCACAACTTTTAAATGTGCTGAACTACTAATGGGCAGAAATTCAGTCATTCCCTGCACAAAGCCCAAAAAAATAGCTTGCAAGATATTCATTTGTTGCTGTACCTGATCTAACGCTGCGTTAGTTTCGGTACTTAAAACTTTGATGGGGAATACTAGAACGGAGAAAATCGCAGATCCTGCACTTAACAGCATGAACCATTGACGTTTGAATAAACCCATTTAAAATTACCTGCTATCGCTTTTACTACAACCAATTACAGAAACAGATGTCTAAGGGATTTTCCAGGAAAAAGTCATTAGTCAATCAATTTTAGATTTTAGATTTTAGATTTTGGATTAGACTGCAATCTAAAATCGCTTTCTCCAAAATCCAAAATTCTTTACTCCCCACACTCCCCAATCCCTGCCTCTTCTTCCCACTCCCTAATCTACGCAAAATCTCGGTAAAATAAAAATGCCCTGGGGGGGTATTTTAGATGTGATATCTTAAATAAGATAAACTTTAGTAACGAATATGAAAAACTTTGATTAATAATACCTTGTCTTCATACACTACTCCTACTACTGCTATCAGTACTGACTTACCAGCAACAGAGTTTGGTTCTCAGAGGATCAGCGAGTTACAATCTAGACTAACTTTATCTCCGTCTATACCGATATCTCTGCCTAACCGTGAAACTTGGTTAGTATTGGCGGCGGCTGTGTTTTTAGTATCAGTACCAGTATTTATAGAAGCGCCATTAGTGCGATCGCTGCCAGTTGTCAGTGTAGCGATTACAGCATTTTGGGTGTGGTTGAGTTTGAGATTAATGTCACATCAGAAAACTTATCTCTGGGGCGATTTACTCTTCGGTTTTAGCTGGAGTTGGTTAGCGGGAGCCATTTATTGGGGTTGGTTACGTTGGGAACCCTTATGGCATTTACCAGTAGAGTCTATCGGTTTACCATTTGCGTGCTGGTGTCTAATTAAGAATTGGGGCAAAGTTGGTAACTGGTTTTACTTAGGTTCCTTGCTAGGCACAGCTTTGACTGATATATATTTTTACATAGTAGATTTGATCCCCTATTGGCGGCAAATTATGCAAGTAGAACCTGCTAACGTGTCACCAATATTACAAACTGCTTTAGTGCAAGTACAAACCCCTTGGGGACAAAGCTGGGCAGTAGTTTTGGCTATATTGCTCTTAACAGCAGGAATTTTACCTTTACAGACCAAAGCTAAACATTGGTATGCATTCAGTGGAGCAGTGTTAAGTACAATTTTGGTAGATAGCCTCTTCTTAATAGCTGCAAATGCTGCTTAAAATCTCATCAATGATATGTCTAGTATATAAAACTACCTATTTATAAGGTTGCCTCATCCGCCAGCCATCTAGATAACTTTTTGTAAAAATAACACCAAACCCAGTAGCTGCAAATATTGTGGGTATTAATAGGCTGTATATTAGTTTTTGATGACTGCTATTTGTTGACTAAGCCAGAGAGCTAACAACTCAGGTGAAGCACCAGAATATAGATACACTCAAAGTATTGATTTTCCGGCTAGGAGTACATTAAAGATCACAGCCAGTATTCATCGGTGTGTTTGACTTCATCAGTCAAAATTCAGTTTATAGTTGATAGCATTTGGCTTAAAGTCGTTATTTCAGTTTGATCTAAAAAGGGAGAAAGATTGTGAAAACATTGGTGCGTTTATTAACAGTATTTAGCTTGTTGCTAGGTAGTTGGGGATGGCTGGGAACAAGTCAGATCGCTACTGCGGCGAATCTCAACAGTGTTGGGTTTGGATCAGTTCCAGTTTTGGCACTTTCACGACAAAATAGAGCTGATGCCAAGTTAGGGACAGCATTTGGTCAAAAAGTTGACTTGAATAATACCAATGTGCGAGCTTTTCAACAATATCCAGGGCTGTACCCCACTTTAGCTAAGAAAATTGTGCTAAATGCTCCTTACCAGAATGTTGAGGATGTACTCGAAATTCCGGGATTAAGCGATCGCCAAAAAGCACTTCTGCAAAGTAACTTAGATAACTTCGCTGTCACCGAATTAGAAACTATTTTCAACGCTGGAGATGACCGCTTTAACAACGGTATCTACAGATAACTGTCTGGATAGTTAATCTAATTAAATATCCGTAATAGCAGCCAACTTCCCTTGATCTGGAGTGGCCGCTTTTTTTCAAAATGGGAACAAACAAAGAAATTACCCGCCCAGGGCGGAGTACAAACTCCGTCTTTTGTCTTCTCCCTCGCTCCCTGCTCCCCTGATTCTTTTGACCCGCCCCTGCTATCTAAATTAGACTTTGTTGCAAATAGATATTCCGAGCCAATTTGATGTTTTAGTAGTCGGTGCTGGTGCTGCTGGACTATACACAGCACTATGTTTACCAGAGAAATTGCGAGTCGGCTTGATTACTAAAGAAACTGTGTCTCTATCTGCTAGTGATTGGGCGCAGGGAGGTATTGCTGCCGCGATCGCGCCGGAAGATTCACCTTCATTACATATTGAGGATACATTACAAGCAGGTGCGGGGTTGTGCGATCGCCCAGCCGTAGAATTTCTCGCCCAAGAAGCCCCTAAATGTATTCAATCCCTGGTGAACTTGGGAGTAGCATTTGACCGTCATGGTCAAACTTTGGCTTTAACTTTAGAAGCCGCCCATTCCCGTCACCGGGTTCTCCACACAGCCGATACTACAGGTAGGGAAGTCACCACTACCCTTACAGCCCAGGTATTGCGCCGCCAAAACATTCAAGTTATCCAGCAAGCTTTAGCGTTGAATTTGTGGATAGAACCCCAATCCGGGAGATGTCAGGGAATTAGCCTCTTTTATCAGGGTAAAATTACGCCCATTAGAGCTAATGCTGTCATATTAGCCACTGGTGGCGGTGGTCAAGTATTCGCCCAAACCACTAACCCAGCCGTGAGTACAGGTGATGGAGTGGCGATCGCCTATCGAGCCGGCGCGATACTCCGGGATTTAGAATTTGTGCAATTTCACCCCACATCCCTCACTAAACCCGGTGCAGACCACTTTCTCATCAGTGAAGCTGTCCGGGGCGAAGGCGCACACCTAATTGATGACACAGGAAAGCGTTTCGCCTTTGACTATCATCCAGCCGGTGAACTAGCACCCAGAGATGTAGTCAGTAGAGCCATTTTCAGCCACCTCCAACAAACCGCCACCGATCTAGCCACCGCCCATGTGTGGTTAGATATGCGACCCATACCCCCAGAAAAGATTCGTCATCGCTTTCCCAACATCGTCCAAGTTTGTCAATATTGGGGTATTGATGTCTTCCATGAACCCATTCCTGTAGCCCCAGCCGCCCATTACTGGATGGGTGGTATTGTTGCCGATTTAATGAATCGCACTAATATCCCTGGTTTATATGCAGTGGGAGAAACCGCCAGTACAGGAGTACACGGAGCCAATCGTTTAGCAAGTAATTCTTTGCTGGAATGTATTGTGTTTGGGGCGCAGATGGCGAATATTGAGCTATCAGAGATGACACCATCCTCAGAAACAATACTGCCATTACAAGAATTTACAGATGATGTCAGTGAATGGCAAAGCCAAAAAATATATATAGAAACACTGAGAGAGAATTTACCGCGTTTAGTTTGGCAAAGTGCAGGGATTTGTCGGGAACAGTCAGGTTTATTAGATGCGATCGCTACTGTGGAAATTTGGCAAAAAGATTTTGCCGCTTTACCTTTGAGTAAATTCTTACTAAATTTAAGCCCTAACCAACCAGTAAATTTCCATACACCAGATACAGAAAAGCAATTGCGACTGTGGGCAGAAACTCGTAATTTACTCGATGTCGCCTATTTAATTCTCAAAAGTGCCGCCTTTAGAACCGAAAGCCGGGGCGGACACTACCGCCTAGACTATCCTCAACCAGACCCTGATTGGCAAGTCCACACCCTGGTAGAAAAACACCAATGGCAAAAATCTCTGATCTAGAACAGTTAAATATTTTCTCTTTACAAATCTTTACTTATAGCAACCGCCAAGGAAGTTAGGACAGAAACAGATGATGAAACCCTTACAATTAGAGAGTTTCCAGCCCTACCCTTCGGGATGCTACGCAAACGACTTACTTCGACTGCGCTCAGTACAAGTCGCTCAGGGCAAGCCTGTTCCCTGTTCCCTGTTCCCTGTTCCCTGCTATAGTATTCATCCCACAAAAAAAATCAACTGGGATAGCTGCACATCAACCAGTTGAATATATTGAGTCAGAGTTTTCCTACCAGACTTATGGTGAGAAATTATCTGAAATACCTGAAATTCCGAGGGCCAGTATACCCAGAAACTTTTGCTAGTTGGTCAAGATTTTGAACCCCACCATACAGTTGACCATTAATAATCCAACTGGGGAAACCTTTGATGTTCGCGGCTTGACACACTTCTGGTTGACCTTTAGGGCTATCAGCAGCACATTCAATGGGAATATTCTTTTCTTCCAGAATCTTGTAAGCTTCTTTACCAAAGAGTTGTTTTTGTTCGTGGCAGTGAGGACACCAATAGGCTACATATTCTTTAGCATCTATAGTCCCCAGATAGCGTGCTAATTCTATCTCAGCTTCACCAGAAGTAGTGGTGATTTCCCAACCAAAATTGGGATCGGGATTTACTTCGGGAGTAAAACTAATTCTTTGAGATTCTCCAGGAGTTACGTCTGATGTTACATCTGATGGATTCACGCCAGCATAGACACCTAAAGTTCCAATCAGGGTGATCATGGCGACAATGATCGCGGTAAAGAATATTTGCCCTATATCCTCCCAAGTCCGACCGAGAATCGTCAAAACTAACAGACTGGCAGAGAATAAGGCGGAGCCAATACAGTAATAACAGACGACTTGGATTTGGAATGCCAGTACGTACATTAAATAGCCACTGAAAACCGACATAGCGATCGCCCCTACCAATAGGAGCCACCAAGTTGAGTTTTCCAGTTGTTTCAGAGTATTTTTGTCACTTGGCTTCCATACTAAAGGGACAACGGCCAAAGTCACCATACTGACATAAGCCAATAACCCAAATAAAGCTAGGGGAACCGACGCGCCAAAAATGGGGATAGTGGCCCAAGGACTGGAAAGCACATCATTACAGCCTTTAGTACCGGCTTCAGCCACACAAGCGGCACTGCCTCCTGTTAACTTTTGTATAGTGATATAACCTGTTGTCAAAGCACCAAGTACAGCGATCGCCCCAATCAATGGACGCGACCATTTATGAATCCAAGGAATAGAACGGCGGCGAGTCATAAGCTTTTAAGTGGTTATTGGTTATTAGCCCTACCCTTCGGGATGCTACGCAAACGGCTGAGATCAGGGTAAATCATTGGTCATTAGTCAGTAGTCATCAGTCAGTAGGAAATTACAAGTTTTCTCCCTGCACCAGCAGTACCCACATCCTGCCTCTTCTTCCCCTCTGCTGACTTTAAGAATGTACTGTCATAGGACGGGAAATGGACTCAATAGTTAGAGGACTCCCCAGACTATGGGTAGCTTCCACAAATTGAGCAACGCGAATCGGGTCAATGGGTTGTTCGATGCGACCGTGACGCTTCAGAGAACTAGAAACAATGACACCATTTGCTGCCTGCATCAGTGTAGCAATGTTTTCCCAATTAGCTCCACTACCTATAAACACAGGAGTGCCATTAGCCGCACCACAAGCTAGTTCCAAGTCTTCTTGGTTAGGGGGACTACCTGTAGCCCAACCAGATAAAATTACGGCATCTGCCAAACCTCTTTCAATTGTGTCTTTGACAGCAACTGTAAGATTAGGAGAACTCAATGGTCGGGCGTGCTTGACCAACACATCAGCAAAAATTTTGACATCACAGCCCAATTCTCGCCGATAACGCAGTAATTGATGAGCTTCTCCCTCAATTAATCCTTGATCAGTTGCCATCACTCCTGTGAGAACATTGACACGAATGAATTGTGCTTGTACGCAGTTGGCGATCGCCATTGCACTTTGAGCATCGTTCCGTAAAACATTTAAGCCTATGGGCAGTGTCACCAAATTCTGGATGCGTTGTACCACCACAGTCATAGCACTGACAACTGCTGGGTCAACTTGGTTTTTGGCAAACGGCGCGTCAAAAAAGTTTTCCACAATAATGCCATCCACCCCGCCACTGGCTAGGGCAGCTGCTTCTTGTTCCGCGCGGTGAATTACCGCTTTGAGATTACCTCCCCAACGGGGCGAGGTGGGCAGTGGAAGTAGATGAACCACGCCAATAATCGGTCTTTGAGTTTTAAATAGCTGATATAAGTCCACGTCTTTAATCCGCTTTGCGGGGTCTAGTGTCCACCAGTCGAGAGTCTAGAATTTGTTTGACTATTGACTATTGAACGCCAGTCACCTCAAGTCAACCGAACCTGCTCATGGGGCTGGCTCCTCTTGACTTTTAACTAACTAGTCAAATGTGTTTTCAGTTGGTTGTTTTACTACCTCTTCCCTGAGATGGAAATTATCGTAAAACCTCCCCTAAGATATGTTAAGATAAAACCTGGCTAGAAGAGGAGTTTGCCACTCACAAAACGCAAGGCAGCTTTCCCTAGTTTAGACACCTCGCCCGCGCACCATCGTTGGCAAAGTCTAGATACAAGGGTACTATGACTGCTTTATTAAGTGTGGTCTCGTAATCATGGGTCGAAATCAACGACGCAGAGAGCGTGATTTACCTGCGGGTAGCGACTTCTCACAACCAGCCCTTTGGGCGGCTTCCCGACGGGTAAATTAACAACACACGCGCTGCGGTAATGAAAAATACCAACAGACAATTTGTTAAAAAAAATATAAGTGTCAAAAGTAATCTAAGACACAAACCTTACCCTGGGAAATAGACTAAATAGTAAAAAAACCGATCGCATGACAGGGAAATATCCGTGTTGTGTATACCCAGACAGTAGCTGACAGCTAAAACCTGTTATTCTAGCCCCTGACTGTGTAAAGGTGTATCTTACAAGGAGCGGAATCATCGCTGCTTGCAAATTCTGACTAGAAAAAAAACGGAAAATGTTTGTAGAATATGGGTGAAAAGCCAACGATTGCAATTTCGCACCTGGGCTGCGAAAAAAATCGAATTGATACAGAACATATGCTAGGACTGCTTGTAGAAGCAGGCTATGGTGTAGATACAAATGAAGAGTTAGCCGATTACGTTATAGTTAATACTTGTAGTTTTATAGAAGCAGCAAGACAGGAATCTGTCAGAACTTTAGTAGAACTGGCAGAAGCTAATAAAAAAGTCGTGATCACTGGCTGTATGGCGCAGCACTTCCAGGAACAATTATTATCAGAGTTGCCAGAAGCAGTAGCACTGGTAGGCACTGGTGACTATCATAAAATTGTTAATGTAATTGAGCGTGTAGAACAAGGAGAACGGGTAAAAGAGGTTAGTCTAGAACCAACCTACATTGCCGACGAAACTACACCCCGTTATCGGACAACCAGTGAAGGGGTTGCCTACCTGCGGGTTGCCGAAGGATGTGATTATCGTTGTGCATTTTGTATTATTCCTTATCTCCGAGGAAACCAGCGATCGCGTACTATTGAATCTATAGTTGCTGAAGCGGAGCAGTTAGCTAGTCAAGGGGTGCAGGAAATTATTTTAATTTCCCAAATCACCACCAATTACGGCTTAGATATCTATGGAAAGCCAAAGTTAGCGGAATTACTTCGCGCTTTAGGTCAAGTAGATGTACCGTGGATCAGAATGCACTATGCATATCCCACCGGGTTGACCCCAGATGTCATAAAGGCAATTCAAGAAACCTCAAACGTCCTACCATATCTAGATTTGCCCCTTCAACATTCTCATCCAGATATTCTTCGCTCAATGAATCGTCCCTGGCAAGGACGGGTAAATGATGGGATTATTGAACGCATCAAAGCAACCCTACCAAGTGCAGTACTCAGAACAACCTTTATCGTTGGTTTTCCTGGCGAAACACCAGAGCATTTTCAGCATCTACTAGAATTCGTCCAGCGTCACGAATTTGATCATGTTGGTGTATTCACCTTTTCACCGGAAGAAGGAACGCCCGCTTACAAGCTAGATAATCAGTTACCCCAAGAACTGATGGATGAGCGCTGGCATACATTAATGGCCTTGCAAGAGCCAATAGCCGGTAAAAAAAATCAACAGGAAATCGGCAAAATTGTTGATGTCCTGATTGAACAAGAACACCCTGAAAGTGGAAAACTCATTGGTCGCTCAGGCAGATTTTCCCCAGAAGTTGATGGTCAGATATATGTCGATGGGGAGGCAAAATTAGGAACCATCGTGCCAGTAGCAATCCACAGCGCTGATACTTACGACCTCTATGGTGAAGTTGTCAATAGTTACCACAACTAGAGTTAGCAGGGTGAGTCCAGAACTGCTTTTATGCAGTGTCTAGACCAGAGGAGAAGTCAAGCCTTTTAGGAATTGCTGAAGCTCCATACTCACTACGGCTTGTCCATAACACACTACGCCAAAGCTAACGCTGACAGCGTAGCACCCTCACTCAGAAGAGGGTTTAACACACTTGTTTGAAATCTGGCAACCACTGTCAGATGAACAAATTGAACACCAAAAACAAAATCTAGGAGAATTAATGACTCTTTCTTTTCAAGAACTAGGTCTTTCACAAAAACGTGTTGAGCAATTAGAAAATATTGGCTTTACCGCACCTACTAATATTCAAGCTCAAGCCATTCCTCAACTGTTAGCAGGTCGGGATGTAGTAGGTCAATCTCAAACCGGAACGGGCAAAACAGCAGCATTTTCTCTGCCAATTTTAGAGCAGTTAGATGTAAATCATAAAGCTGTGCAAGCATTGGTATTAGCACCAACCCGTGAGTTAGCAATTCAAGTTCACGATGCCATCAATCAATTTGTCGGTAACGAAGGATTGAGGATTCTGGCAATTTATGGTGGTCAATCCATCGAACGCCAAATGACGCAACTCAAACGTGGTGTTCACATGGTTGTGGGTACACCAGGACGGATGATTGACTTACTAGACCGGGGCTGTCTCAAACTCGATCAAGTCAAGTGGTTTGTTTTAGATGAAGCCGATGAAATGTTGAGCATGGGCTTTATTGATGATGTAATCAAAATTCTATCTCAAGCCCCCAAAGATCGCCAAACAGCCTTATTTTCGGCGACAATGCCCCCATCCATTCGCATGATTGTCAACAAATTTTTGCGAAATCCGGCTACAGTCACCGTTGAGCAGCCAAAAGCTACACCCAACAAAATCAATCAAGTAGCTTATCTCATCCCCCGCCACTGGACAAAAGCTAAAGCATTGCAGCCGATTCTGGAAATGGAAGATCCAGAAACAGCGTTAATCTTTGTACGTACCAGACGAACAGCCGCAGAACTGACTAATCTCCTACAGGGAGCCGGTCACAGTGTAGATGAATATCACGGCGACTTATCGCAACAAGCAAGAGAGCGATTATTAAACAGGTTCCGGAATCGTCAAGTGCGCTGGGTGGTAGCAACTGATATTGCTGCACGGGGGTTAGATGTCGATCTGTTGTCCCATGTAATTAACTTTGATTTACCAGATAGCGCCGAAACCTATGTTCACCGCATTGGGCGTACAGGTCGTGCAGGTAAGGAAGGTACAGCAATTTCCTTAGTACAACCTTTTGAGCGCCGCAAACAGCAGGCATTTGAGCGCCATAATCGCCAAAATTGGCAATTGTTGTCCATTCCCACACGGGCGCAAATTGAAGCCCGACATATCCAGAAATTACAAGGACAAGTCAAAGAAGCTTTGACTGGGGAACGCCTAGCTTCATTCTTGCCCATAGTCAGCGAACTGATTGAAGAATATGATGCTCATGCGATCGCCGCAGCTGCATTGCAAATTGCTTATGATCAAACTCGTCCGGCTTGGTTGCAATCAGGCGTAGATCCTCAAGATGACGCTCCTTCCACTAAGCCCAAATTAGCCAAGCGCCGTGGTGGTGGTGGTGAATCTGGTGACAGAAACCGTTCCTGGAATAAATCAGACAGCAACGGTAGTACTCCCAAGCCCAAACTCCGGGGAAATAATCGCCGGGACACTTCTGTTTCATCTTCCAATGCATCTAGAGATTAAGCTTCTGAGTAAGTAGTCATTAGTCATTAGTCATGCCTCGCTAAAGACTTATGACTAGCTGTTAACTCAACCAAGGACGAGTGACTTCTTCTAGTTTTCCGATTTCCTCGGTGTTTAATTTCCAGCCCAAAGCCCCTACATTTTGTTTTACCTGTTGGGCAGTTTTTACTCCCGCAATAGGAATCACATTTCCTTGAGCAATCAACCAATTGAGGGCTATTTGGGCAGAAGTGCGATCGTACTTTTCTCCCAGACTGTTGAGTAAAGAAATTACCGGAGCAATTTTCTGTAACCCTTCTTTACTAAATCGCGGGTCAATTTTTCTGGGACCACTGGGAGTTTCAGTACGCTCATCTGTGTATTTACCTGTAAGTAATCCCTGAGCTAAGGGACTATAAGCCAAAATAGTCACACCCAACTCATGGGCTGTGGCTAAAATTTTATTACTTTCAATTTGGCGGTTTAATAAAGAGTAACGAACTTGGTTCACCGCTAAAGGTATCCCGCGCCGAGCCAATATTTGGTGAGCTTCCCGCATTTGTATTGCTGAATAATTACTCACCCCCACGGCGGCAATTCTACCTTGCTGGACTTCATCGGCTAGGGTATTCATTAAAGTTTCTTGACTTAAGAAGAAAGCAAAAGGCCAATGGACTTGATATAGTTCAATGCGCTGTAGTTGTAACCGTTTGAGGCTTTCCGTTAAAGCATCAGATACAGATTTACCTGTAAATCGCCAAGGTAAAGGGCCGAACTTGGTAGCGATTTGCACAGGTTGTTGAGTTTTTTGTCTAAATTGCCCTAATAATTTTTCTGACAGTCCCAGACCGTAAACTTCCGCAGTGTCAAAAAAAGTGACACCCGCCTCTAATGCTGCTGTAAAAGCTGCCTCTACGTCTTCTGCACCATAGCGATCGCCATAGTTCCAAAAAAGTTTATCACCCCAAGCCCAAGTACCAATACATAGAGGTGTAACACTTGGTCCATTTTGTCCTAATGTGATATTTTCCATGTTGAATATTTATTTTATTTACATTTCTTTGTCTAGGAAATTATCAACTAGAGAATAATTCCCAAATTGTGATCTTCCCTAATGTACTTAATCTGTTCAAAATGTGTCGCTAATTCTTATGCAAATCCACGCGAGTAAAGACAAATAGAGAAGCGATCGCACTATACCCAGGCGATCGCTCATTCATTGTATTAAAAAATCAAACCTAAGCAGCCACAGGAGGAGAAAGTAGTTTCAGATTCGAGAATACAAACTCTTGAACAGAAACCTTTCCGGCTGTCTCAGTCCGAATTTCCCGACGGTTCAAAATGAAATATTCACCAACTTTTTCATATTCATCGGTAAACTCACTTCTACCACCCTTTTGTTCCCCTGTTTTCGGATCATGGTATACAGAGTCATAGGTGTGAGACAAATAACCCGCTCCAGTATCATGACTGCTGAAAGTGTTAATGGTCACAAAAGTACCGTGAATTAAACGGTGAACATGGCAAACTTCATTATTGCGAACTTTATATTTATCGCCTTCAGCCTTACCACCAACTAAAATTTCAGTTGCGCCAGATTCCTCAGTGTGACCATAGCTGAATTTATTCTCACTGTGGCTATCTTCAAAGCTACGACGCACCCGGTGAATAGCAATTTCCCAAGCTTGACCGTGGATGGCTTTTTTAGCTGACTCATCTTCCACGTCCAACACTTCCGCCTTCAGTTCACCGTCGATGACAATTTTACCTGTAAATACTTTGTCATCATACTTATAAGTAATATCTGCGGTATAACCTGGAAAAGACTTATCCCAAGTGTAGCGATTTTCGTAAGCAGCCCGGAAAAGTTCCTGAGCCGAAAGTTGTGTAATTGTCATCTACTCTCCTAGCATGACTAGCTATATTAGCGTTTTATCTTGGCTAGTATTAGCATAGAAGTAAATCTGAAGCTTCGCATAGTCCCCAAGTGGGTACACTTATGCCTAATTCTCTTTACGTTGTATTTCAAGCGATCGCTAATGTCAACAACGAGCAGCAACTACGACTGGCTCTCATGGATAAAATTGGTGAGTATTTTGGCGTACAACATTGCGGTATCTATTTGATTGACGAACAGCCAACTACAGAAATTAATGTTCAGACTATACCCGCAGTCTGTATGGAGAATAATCCAGTCGGGCGCTATGTGGTAGAACGGCACGCTCCCGCCCATGAACAACTAATATTATCACCAGGAGATTGGAAACATTTCTGTTCGCGTCAAGACCATGAACACGTCATGACCGGGCCGATTGTCTGTGATGGTCGCCTCGTGGGAACCTTAAACTTAGCCCGTCAGCAAGGAACAGATGCCTTTAATGCCGATGACTTAGCTGATTTTAGCGCTTTGTGTATTCATTTATCAGCAAAACTTGCGACTCTCCGCGCCAAAAAAGCCAAAATAGCCAATTCCCAATTAGTCAGTCCTTTAACCCCCCGTGAGCTAGAAATTGCTGAATTAGTAGCACAGGGGCTAACTAATAGCGAAATTGGCAAAAAACTCTGGATTACCCAAAATTCTGTGAAGCAAGCCCTGAAACGGATGTTTCGCAAGTTGGGTGTTTCAGCTAGGAGTGAGATGGTGGCAAAATTAAATTTAATTTCTCTCCATTAGTTAACTACCCAGTGGGTTAAGCATTCCCCCAAACTTGGACAACTACGGGGGCTTGCTTAATACTAATTAACAGATTGCTTTCCTCTGACTTGTTCCATGAAAAAGTCTTCTAAAGAATGACGAGATAATTTCATCGAAATTATTTGCCCGTTCATCAATCGGAGACTAGCCAGAAAATCATAGTAATCTTCTTGTAATAGTCCTTGCCAAGAACCATCACCTTCAAAGGACAGATTAGATATCCATTGTTTCAACACCTCAGAGTCACCACCGCGACCTTTGATGTAGTATGTTTGATCACCGCCCAAGAGTTCCTCTAGAGAACCAGAACAAATGACTTCACCTTGAGCAAGAATAGCCACGCGATCGCAAATTTGTTCCACTTCACTCAACACATGGCTATTAAAGAAAATAGTTTTACCTGCGGCTTTCAGCGAGAGAATAATTTCCCGCATTTGGTAACGCCCCAAAGGATCTAAACCAGACATTGGTTCATCCAGAAAGATCAACTCCGGATCATTAATCAGCGCCTGTGCCATCCCCACACGCTGTAACATTCCCTTAGAATAGCGACGCATCGGTTTTTTACGCGCATCCCCTAGAGATAAACCCACCAATTCCAGCAGTTCGGGAATGCGTTGACGTTGCACACTTTGGGGAATTTGGAACAAACCCGCCGCTAACTGGAGAAATTCCCAGCCAGTCAGATAGTCATATAAATAAGGATTCTCTGGGAGGTAGCCAATCAGTTGCTTCGTCTGGCGATCGCCCAATGGTTTACCCAATAATAAACCCTTGCCAGAAGTGGGGCGAATAATTCCCAACAACAGTTTTAAAAGAGTAGTTTTACCAGCGCCATTAGGCCCTAATAAACCAAAAGTTTCCCCCTTGTGAACCTTAACAGAACAACTTTTGAGAGACACAACCTTTTGATTCATCCAAAAACCCGTGCGATAGACTTTACGCAAATCAGCAGTTAGGACCACTGGCGGGTTATCAATATTATTTAGTTGATTATCAGCGATTTCTACACCAGACTTCATGTCACAATTACCACTAAGTTTGTCAATTATCACAAATTGAGTACCTCAGTGGTTCCTTTAGCCTCAACTATCCTATAGAATACCCTTAGAGCTAGGAATTGTACCAGCACGACGGGAATCAATTTCCACCGCCATCCGGGTAGCCCTAGCAAAAGCCTTAAATGTCGCCTCAATAATATGATGGGAGTTAATACCATCCAACTGCCGAATGTGTAGAGTCATTTGGCTATGGTTGACCAATGCTACAAAAAACTCCCGTACTAACTGGGTGTCATAGGTTCCCACACGCTGGGTCGGAATTTGCAAACCATAGCTGAGATGAGGTCTACCAGAAAAATCCAGCGCCACTTGTACTAAAGCTTCATCTAAAGGAGCGAGAAAATTACCAAACCGCACAATACCTTTTCTGTTACCCAGAGCTTGAGCAAAAGCCTGTCCTAAAGTAATACCCACATCTTCATTGGTGTGGTGGTCATCAATTTCCCAGTCTCCCTGGGCTTGAACATTTAAATCAATCAAGCCGTGGGAAGAAATTTGATGCAACATATGATCCAAAAATGGAATCCCGGTGGCTGCCGTACATATACCTGTACCATCCAAGTTAATACTAACTTTGATATCTGTTTCGCCAGTAGTACGATGAACAGAAGCAACGCGGGCAGTTTGAGTCAAATTTAGGCGTTCTGTTTGCATAAATGAGGAGTGTGGGGGGTGTGGGGAGTGTGGGGAGTAAAGAATTTTGGATTTTGGATTTGCGATTTTAGATTGCAGTCTAATCCAAAATCTAAAATCTAAAATCTAAAATTGATTGACTAATGACTACATTCCCATAATTTCATAGCCGGCATCTACGTATATAACTTGTCCTGTAACACCACTGGCTAAATCGCTAGATAAGAAAGCAGCAGTATTACCTACTTCTTCCTGAGTGACAGTGCGACGCAGGGGCGCGACTTCTTCCACATGGTGAATCATATCTAAAATTCCGCCGACTGCTGAAGATGCTAATGTGCGTATTGGTCCGGCGGAAATGGCATTTACTCGAATATTTTGTGGTCCCAGTTCAGCCGCCAAATAACGTACACTAGACTCTAATCCGGCTTTCGCTACTCCCATAACATTGTAATTAGGAATTGCTCTCACGCCTCCCAAATATGTCAGAGTGATAATGCTACCGCCTTCTGTCATCAGGGGTTGGGCTGCACCGCTTAACTGTACTAGGGAATAAGTGCTAATTTCTAAGGCTGTTTTGAAGCCCGCTCGTGAGGTTTGGCTAAAACCACCAGTCAAATCATCTCTGTGAGCAAAGGCTAGACAATGAATGAGAATATCCAATTTTCCCCACTTATCCCGGACTGCTTCAAAGGTAGATTGTACCTGTGCGTCATCTTGGACATTACAGGGAACAAATAAGCTGGGTTTAAGAGGCTCGACCAATTCCGCCACCTTTTTTTCCATTTTGCCTCGCTCATCTGGGAGGTAGGTAATACCCAGGTTAGCTCCTGCTTTGTGCAGTTGTTGAGCAATTCCCCAGGCAATGGAACGGTTATTGGCAATCCCTGTAACTAATGCGTTTTTTCCAGTCAGATCCAGCATAGAAATTGTGAATGTGATCAATTATTAGGAGCATACTAGAATCTGACGCGAGTTTGTATTGGTTGTGCATCTTATTTGCAAAAATGATCATCAGGTGAACTGTTTTGTGAAAAGTTTTTCCAGATAATCCTGAAGATATTCTCAAGATATCGTGAATTTTTTGCTGAAAAACCTGATGACCACAACTGTGCAAGTACTTATAACAACTACTAGCTAAAAACGGCAAAAATTATGTATCATTGTGAACAAATAACTATGAAGTTATGGGTTTGAGTATAGGAATGTACAGAAAGGTTGACGGTGCTTTATTAATTTTTCAGGTGTATTCTTAGGTAATCAGTTTTTGTTTTTCCGGCATTGGGTAGGGGAAGGGAGATGATGGTGACAGAAGATAAAGCCCTAGCAAATGTATTTCGTCAAATGGCGACCGGAGCATTTCCTCCAGTTGTAGAAACGTTTGAACGCAATAAAACAATATTTTTTCCCGGCGATCCTGCTGAACGAGTTTATTTTCTTTTGAAGGGTGCTGTGAAACTTTCCAGGGTATACGAGGCAGGAGAGGAAATAACGGTAGCACTGCTACGGGAAAATAGTGTTTTTGGTGTGCTGTCATTATTGACAGGAAATAAGTCCGATAGATTTTACCATGCAGTGGCATTTACACCTGTAGAGTTACTGTCAGCGCCAATTGAACAGGTAGAGCAAGCTTTTAAGGAGAATCCAGAATTATCAATGTTGATGCTGCGAGGCCTATCTTCGCGGATTTTACAGACAGAGATGATGATTGAAACCTTAGCTCACCGCGATATGGGTTCAAGATTGGTGAGTTTTTTGTTAATTCTTTGTCGTGATTTTGGTATTCCTTGTGCAGATGGGATTACGATTGATTTGAAGTTATCTCATCAGGCGATCGCTGAAGCCATTGGTTCCACAAGAGTCACTGTCACTCGCTTATTAGGAGACTTGCGTGAGAAACAAATGATTTCTATTCACAAAAAGAAGATTACCGTGCATAAACCTGTTACCTTGAGTAAGCAGTTTACCTAAATGTAATTCAGGGAGGTGGGATGGCAAATGTTGTGTTCTGGAAAATGACACCCATAGCTGGAGGTAAATCTAAAATCATGATTAATTTCAGCTATTGCCTATCTCCCATCTTCGATCAGATGATGATTGAAAGTAGTAGGCTGTATCTGGAAGTATTCTGTCTCCGGCGCACTGTGAACGGTAGCTAAAAATGACCACCGGTTACATCCTGATAGCAGCAATTTTAATTTTGGGGGGCGTAATTGCCACTGTGGGCGATCGCATTGGTACGCGAGTTGGTAAAGCACGCCTCTCACTGTTTAATCTTCGTCCCAAAAAAACGGCTGTACTAGTAACAATATTTACGGGTGGCTTAATTTCCGCATCCACACTAGGGATCTTATTTACTGCTGATGAAGGTTTGCGGCAAGGGGTATTTGAGCTAGAAGATATTCAAAAAGACCTGAGAAACAACCGGGAACAGCTACAAATTGCTGAAACTGAAAAAAGTCAGGTAGAGAAGGAGTTAAATACGGCCAGACTCGAACAAACCAAAGCAGAGGAAGAGTTACAGGTAATTAACAAGTCCTTGCAAGCGGCGAACGCTAAACAACAAGCCACCGCAACTCAACTCCGACGAACTCAAAGCCAGTTAGGTGCAGTAGTAAATCAGTATCAACAAGCTTTAACAGAACTGCAAAGTGTTTATGATCAAAGAGAGACATTACAAGCGGCCATTGAAGAACTAAAAGCAGAACGAGAACGACTGTATACAGAAGCTAAAACAGCCATTGAAGAGGCGAAAACAGCGATTGATCAGCGCGATCGCAAAATTGCCGAACTGGATGGATTAATTAAACAACGCAATCAAGAAATTACGGCGCGAGAAGAAGTCATCGCCGTTAGGGAGTCTCGCCTCAAAGACTTAGAAAAACGGCAGAATTATTTAGAAGAAGAAGTCGCTAGGCTAGAAAAATATTATCAGTCATATCGTGACCTGCGTTTAGGTAAACTAGCACTGGTTCGCAATCAAATTCTGGCTGCAAACGTGGTTCGCGTTAATCAAGCCAGTGCAGCCCGTCAAGTGGTCATAGAACTTTTGAAAGCAGCCAACCAAAATGCCAACATTCAATTAACCGAACCTGGGGAAACTCCCTCAAATAAACAGCTTCTGCGTGTTACCGAAGACAGAATAGAAAAACTGAGTGAGCAAATTCAGGATGGTCAAGATTACGTTGTTCGGATATTTTCTGCTGGTAACTATGTCAGAGGCGAAAACCAAATAGAATTTTTTGCTGATGCAGCTCGAAATCAATTAGTCTTTTCAGAAGGCGAGATCCTAGCCACCACTAATGCCAATCCTAAAATTATGTCATCCTATCAGCTATCGCAAAGACTGGATTTGCTGATCTCCGCTTCAGAATTTCGGGCGCGTAATGCTGGAATTATTGAAGGTGTGTTGAGGGAAGGTTCTCATTTACGCTTTTTCCTACAACTAAGACAGTATGATCAACCTTTAGAAATCAAAGCGATCGCTATGGAGGATACTTATACAGCAGGACCTGTAAGAATTAAGCTGTTGGCAATCATCGACGGCAAAGTGATTTTCAGCACCTAAAATTTATAGTAAACAAGTTAAATAGCTATTAAAAATAATTAAATAATAAAATCCCCCTCCCACATCTATTATGACTTTTAGTGAATTTTCACCCACACAACCGGTTATCTTGGGCTTCGATCCGGGTAAAGATAAATGTGGTATAGCAGTCATGGGACTAGACCGGCAATTGTATTATCATCAAGTTGTCACCGCAGAAAAGGCGATCGCCACCATTGAAACCCTGCGTCAACAGTTTCCCGTTTCCTTGCTAGTCATGGGTAATCAAACCACCGCTAAACAATGGAAACAGCAACTTAGCGAAGTATTACTAGAGCAGTTAAGCATCATTTTAGTAGATGAACGGTACAGCACCTTAGAAGCACGCGATCGCTACTGGCAGATGTACCCCCCCAAAGGACTCACAAAACTCCTTCCACAAGGCATGAGACAGCCACCAAGACCCATAGATGATATAGTTGCTCTCCTTCTCATTGAAAGATACTTAAATCGCCTCACAACCAATAACTAAAGTTCAGCCCTAATAGTAAAGTCATAATCGCCTCCAGGCTCTAATTTATAGTCCTGTTGTTCTAAAAAACGACCAAGAGGCTCTTTAATCAAAGCACGACCTTGGGAGGGCTTCACAGACAGTTCTCCCCGGCGAAAATGCCATTTAAAATGCCACTCGAAGTTACCCGCACTAACTTCACCCTCAAGCAGACCGAGTGGCCACGATTGACGGATAATTCTGACATGGGCGGTAGTTTCTGGAAGACGTTTGGCACTCACAATGCTTTATGTCACTTTTGGGATAACAGCCCAATCAATAGGCTACTTCTTTTATTTACCAAACTTATCTAAAATATACAAATTGACATGGACAAGACCGTAGCAGACCTCCGCAAAGATTACACATTGGAAGGTTTGAGTGAAACTGAAATTAACCCCAACCCTTTCATTCAATTTAAAAAATGGTTTGAACAAGCACTAGCCGCCCAACTTCCTGAACCTAACGCTATGACTCTGGCTACAGCGACACCCAATGGTCAACCTTCAGCCAGAATGGTACTACTTAAAGACTTTGACGAACAGGGCTTTGTTTTATTCACCAACTACAACAGCCATAAAGGACAAGAACTAGCAGCAAATCCTCAAGCCGCTTTAGTTTTTTGGTGGGCAGAATTAGAACGCCAAGTCAGAATTGTGGGGACAGTAGAAAAAATTTCCCCAGAAAAATCTGATACTTATTTCGAGATGCGTCCTCCCCATAGTCGCTTAGGTGCGTGGGCTTCTAATCAAAGTCAGGTAATTGTTAGTAGGGAAGTTTTAGAAGAACAATTGCAGGAATTTCAGCACAAATATGAAAATCAAGAAGTTCCTCGACCACCTCACTGGGGAGGATACCGCATCATCCCCACCAAAATTGAGTTTTGGCAAGGTCGTCCCAGTCGTCTCCACGATCGCTTACTGTATACTCGCACCAGTGACAGTTGTTGGAAAATAGAGCGTTTGTCACCATAAGGGACTGGGGATTGGGGGGTGTGGGAAGTGTGGGGGAAGAGAAGAGGCAGGGGTGCAGGGAGCAGGGAGCAGGGGGGAGAAGACGGTAATTTCCTAATGACCAATGGCTAATAACCCTGCTTACATTGAACCTTGGGATCTGGCATAAAACTATATCTCAGGTAAATTCCTCCCCAGATAAACAGAATAATTAACAAACCACCAATACCGAGGGGACTAGGTAACCAGAAAACTACTTCTATGTGGTTGAGTTGTCCTGGTTTCATCTGCCATACTAATTGCTTACCTTGCTTTTGTGGCTTGATGGCAGTTGCGGTTTTTTCAATATTTCTGGCTCCCCAAGGGGTGTTGAGGCTAAATTTCAAGTCAAGAATTGATTCCGTATCAGAAAGGACATTACCCCGATTGGCAATTAAGGAGAGCGATCGCAAGTCTAAATCATAAATTAATCTATTCCTCACCAACAGCACCAAATTATTCTGAGCTATCAATAAATTAGATTCAATTTGCGGTAGTTCAGACTCAGATGATTTCTTAACATCTTTGGCTTTTTGATTAGTACGGGAGTTGAAAAAATCATTAAATTTCTCTTGTAACTCTCGACCATTACTAAAAGGAATTTTCACAATAATTTCTTCTGGAGAAATCCGTTGCGTTCTACCATCTAGTTGACGAGTACGGCGTTCTATGCTCCGCAACCATTCATATACATAATCACCACTAAAACTAGTGAGTCGTTCCCCCAATTTAATATGCTGTACTATTTCCCCACGATTGGAGTTATTAAAGTTCACCCCTGCGTCGTAATCAACACAACCAGTTAGCAACAGTGACGAGAACAGTACCAGCCACAAAATAGGATTTTTCAGAGGAAATATGCGATTAATGAGATTGCGGCTAATTAGTTTGAACAATAAACCCATTCTGATCAACACAACACTCAATGCTCTGATGAATCTGAGCAAAATCTTGCTGAAATTAGAATAATTCATCGGTATATTTCCCCAACATTCAAGTATTTTTCACTAATCTTGACTAAAAGCTCAACCAAGCTAAGTAGGAGAGTGTTAACACAATAACAATTAGTGCCACCCAAATAAAGCGATTATCTTGGGTATTCACCTGACTGAGATCCACTAATTCTAGTTCATTAGGTGTGGGACGGGAAACTGGTCGAGACCGGGCTGCTGCGCGAATTTTCTGATCATTATCAGACAACGCACCTAAATCAGGTATTTCCGTCATCCATTCACTGGGGCGTTGGAGTTTAGGCGCGTTTAAAATGTAAAGTAATTGCTTGGCTTGTTTGCTCGTCTCTGGGAAAGGATGGCGTTGCAGTTGTTGACAAAGGGTGATAGCTTCTTCTGTCCTTCCGGCTGCTTCATAGGCTGTTACTAGCCAAAGTTCAACTTCACCCCCAAGGGAAGAATTTCGAGATAGGAGGGCGCTGGCTTTTTCCAAGTTTTCTACAGCTTCTCGATATTTACCATTTTCAAAGTTAATTTTTCCAGCCTGGTAGCGACTTTTGGCAATTTCTAAACTTTCTGTACTCACGTTATGCATAGCAATTAGCACGACTTTGCTATTTTGCCATATTTAATAAGTCGATAAAAAACAGACTAATAGGCAGTAGGGGAGCGGTTATCTCACCAGATATGTGAAGCGTAACTTCTGGAAGTTTAGTTAAAATAGCTTAAAGCCCCCCTATTATATAGTAAGGCACAGTAGCACTGATACCCTTACCAAAAACACCCAATATTTATAGTTGTGATTGGAGTTGGAATCAGAACACATCACCTCAATAACAGGGTTAATTAACAGAAGATTACAGGAATTGACCACCAAGCTGTCACCACTGGGTATTCATGCTGAATAAACTACAAAAAAAACATATTACTCTCATTGCTTGTGCGGCACTGTTTGCCTTTTCAGCTGGGGCAGTTGTATCAGCACCGGAAATCGGAAAATATTTCGGACAACAGTTCAATCTACTGAGAAATCCCTCTGCACAAATTTCTACAGCTAGCCAAGCCAATTCATCTGTATTTACACTAGTATCACAGCCTCAACAGGAACGGGCAGCTAAATTAGAAGCCATTGCTAATGGTTCAAGTTCACCAGATAGAGAACGCGCTCGTTATCTGTTAGCTAATGATTTACTGGAGAATAGGGAGGCGGAAAAGGCTTTAAGTTTTCTCCAAGGATTAGAAAAAAGTTATCCCAGTCTTGGTCCTTACATTTTACTTAAACAGGCACAGGCAGAAGATATTCTGGGAGAGGATGGTAAGGCTTCGGATCTCAGACAAAGAGTACTGCGAGAGTATCCCAATGAAGCCGGGAAAGCTCAAGCGCTGTATATGATTGCACTACCTGAACATCATGATACTGCGATCGCCGAGTTTCCTTCTCATCCCCTCACCTGGGAAATTATTTATAAACGGTTACAAGAAAATCCCAATCAGCCAGAATTACGGTTAATTTTGGCACAATACGCGGTGAATCAACCGGGAATTGTCGGTGTTTTAGATCAACTGGTGACACAGCCCAATCTCAAAGCTGAAGAATGGGAAACAGTGGGTACAGCCTATTGGGAGAATAATCAATTTGCCAAAGCTGGTGATGCTTATGTCAAAGCCCCTGCAACACCCCGCAACCTTTACCGAGCTGCAAGAGGAATCCAGATTGGAGGTCAAGAACGGGAAAAGGCGATCGCCATTTATAATCAACTAGTACAAAAATTTCCCGATGCGAAGGAAACCGGACTAGCTTTGTTGCGTTTGTCAGAATTGACCAAAACCCGTCAACAGGCTCTCCCCTACCTTGACCAGATTATTGCCAAATTTCCAGAACAAGCTAGTAGAGCAGTAGTAGAAAAAGCCAAAATTTACCAAGGTCTTAAAAATCAAGCCTCAGCGCAACAGGCTTGGGAATTACTCTTAAGCAAATATGGTAGTTCTAATCAAGCAGCAGAGTATCGCTGGGAAAAAGCCAAAGAGCAAGCTGAAACTCAGAATTACTCAGGGGCTTGGCAATGGGCAGAACCAATTGCTACAAATAATCATAATAGTATTTTGGCTCCCAGAGCAGGTTTTTGGGTGGGGAAATGGGCTACTAGATTAGGAAAGCCAGAATCAGCCAAAGCCGCTTATGAGTATGTATTGAATCAGTTTCCTTACTCTTACTATGCTTGGCGTTCAGCTGCCAATATGGGGCTGAATGTCGGTAACTTTGACACCGTGCGTCAATTGCAACCAGAAATAGTTCCACATCAACGACCAGTACCCCCCGCAGGTTCAGAAACATTTAAAGAACTATATTTGCTCGGTGAAGACCGTGATGCTTGGTTGCAATGGGAAACAGAATTTTTGAATAAACTCCAGCCCACCGTAGCCGAACAATTTACCGAAGGATTAATTCGCCTAGCCAAGGGAAACCATCTCTCTGCAATTAATTTGATTTCTCGATTGGAAGACCGGGAAACACCAGAGGAACAGGCTGATTATCAGAATTTGAGCCAAAAAGTAACTTATTGGCAAGCCCGTTATCCTTTTCCCTATCGTCAGGAAATTAAAAAATGGTCTGCTGAACGGCAGTTAAATCCTCTCCTAGTTACAGGTTTAATGCGTCAGGAGTCCATGTTTGAGCCAAAAATTAAATCTGTTGTCGGTGCGACTGGTTTGATGCAGATCATGCCCAGTACAGGGGAATGGATTGCTCCTCAAATTAACTTGGATAGCAAAACCATTAATTTAGAGGACCCGAACCAAAATATTAATCTGGGGACATGGTATTTAGACTATACCCATCGGGAGTATAACAATAACTCCATGCTAGCGATCGCCAGTTATAATGCCGGACCTGGCAACGTCGCCAAATGGGTGCGAACCATTGATAAAAATGATCTCGATTATTTTGTGGAAGATATTCCATTTAATGAAACTAAAAATTACGTGCGACAAGTATTTGGGAATTACTGGAATTATTTGAGACTTTACAACCCAGAAATTTCCGCGAAAGTCGCACAATACTCAGAAGCACATCCAAAATTGCCCCAGAGGTAGTTAGGAAAACGAACCACAGAGACACAGAGGACACAGAGTTATGAGAGTTTGAGGGGTTTTTGTCGAAGTCCTCAGAAGGTTTGAAAAGAAGTCCAAAAATCAAAAACATAGTTTGGTCGCTGCTTCCCCGGATACAATAGTTAACAAATGTTGCCTATTAAGCTGACTCATGACACCCTCACAAGATGTAGAAGCTGTAACTACTCCGGAAATTGACCAAGAGGAATACGGCAACTCTAAAACTGATTCTCTCAATGACTTTCCAGACGAATTGGAAATGTCCCTGTTCGACCATTTAGAAGAATTAAGACAACGGATTTTCTATGCTCTGATTGCTGTCGCAGTTGGTATTGTGGGCTGTTTTTTAGCCGTCAAACCCATTGTGCAGTTACTGGAAATCCCAGCCCAGGGAGTTAAATTTCTGCAACTGGCTCCCGGAGAATACTTTTTTGTCTCTATCAAGGTCGCAGGTTACAGTGGCTTGGTGCTTTCTAGCCCCTTCATTCTTTACCAAATCATTCAGTTCGTTCTCCCCGGACTGACTCGCCGGGAACGCCGCTTCATAGGTCCAATCGTTTTGGGTTCCAGTGTGCTGTTTCTAGCTGGTTTAGTATTCGCCTATTTATTGCTCATACCCGCAGCGTTGAATTTTTTCATTAACTACGGCGAAGATGTAGTAGAGCAACTCTGGTCAATTGATAAATACTTTGAATTTGTACTGCTACTGTTATTTTGCACTGGGATAGCCTTTCAAATTCCGGTTATCCAATTATTACTAGCTAATTTAGGAATTGTTTCCTCTACAAAAATGATTTCCGGCTGGCGGTTTGTGATTATGGGCGCAGTAGTTCTCGGTGCTGTCCTCACTCCTTCCACTGACCCCCTCACCCAAAGTTTGTTAGCAGGAGCAGTGCTAGGACTATACTTTG
The DNA here is from genome assembly GCF_034931085.1 of Nodularia harveyana UHCC-0300. Lineage (NCBI taxonomy): Bacteria > Bacillati > Cyanobacteriota > Cyanophyceae > Nostocales > Nodulariaceae > Nodularia > Nodularia harveyana. Next base: position 32,828 of record NZ_JAYGHG010000029.1, read on the forward strand.
GTGGTATTGGTGTAGTGAAACTCATGGGTAAATGACACAAATTAATTATGCTGAGTTTGAGCAGGTGGAAATTCGTGTAGGGAGAATTATCAAAGCTTTAGATTTTCCCCAAGCACGAAAACCAGCTTATAAACTATGGATAGATTTTGGTGATTTGGGCGTGAAAAAATCTAGCGCTCAGATTACTAAACTTTATGATTTAGCAGATTTAAATAACAGGTTAATCTTGGCTGTAACTAATTTCCCACCTCGTCAAATAGCTGATTTTATGTCAGAGGTTTTAGTTTTAGGGGTAGTTGTGGAAAATGGCGAAGTTGTTTTAATTCAACCAGATAGAAATGTGCCTTTGGGTCAAAGAATTTCATAAAATATAGAACCTCAACCCCAATCTCCTTACTAAAGAGAAGGGATAAATTGACATAACTTCTGAGGCTGGTTCAATTTAGTTGAACTTCCACTCATCAATCAATATTCCTCTCTTCCTTGGCGTTCTTGGCGACTTGGCGGTTCATTCCTCCATATTCAGCAAATCAGCCATCAGCACTTTCTTCCGTGACTAACTTCTGCCCAATTTTTGGTTCAATACCTGCAAATATGCGCTCAATATTAGCCCGATGGCGGAAAATTACATAGAATCCCCCAGCAATGCCAAAGAGGATATAGGGTAAAGGCTGATGTAGAATCGCCATTAAAATAGGAACTGCGATCGCACCACTAATCGAACTCAATGATACAATCCGGGATATAGCGATGAATACAGCAAATACACCAGCTGTTGCCAAACCTACTTGCCAATTCATCGCCAATAAAATTCCTAAACTAGTAGCTACAGATTTACCACCAGAAAAGCCCAGAAAAATTGATTTACTATGTCCCAGGATAGCTGATAAACCAGCCAAGATAATTATCCAAGGTTGCCAAATAGAGATATCTACCGTTGAGGGGATAAGATTTTCAGTAGGAGTAAAAGAGAATAGAACATATACAAGTGCGATCGCTAAAACACCCTTTAAGCAATCAACCGCTAACACAAAAGCTCCCGGCCCCTTCCCCAAAGTTCTTAAAACATTAGTCGCGCCAGTGGAACCAGAACCCACTTCCCGAATATCAATACCTTTTAACTGCTTCACAGCAATGTAGCCAGTGGGAAAAGAACCCAACAAGTAAGCCAGCACCACAGCAGCACCACACAAACTCAGCCAAATAGCCATAATTAATTAAATCAGTGAACAGTTATAAATAATTAAAAGCTGGTAGTGAGGACTTTACTTTAGTCCTCAGCATCTCATTTAAAAATCATCATTGTAATTTCGCACAGTTTTAGGGTCAGGCGCAAAAGCTAACCACAAAGGAAATTGCAGCATGGCTAAACTTATTTGCTCTTCCGAATCATCAATGATAATTAAAGGTAATTGATTAGCCTTTACCAGTCGGTCAGCCTTCACAGCTAAAGCGTCAGGTGTTTCAAACAAAGCTACACCTCTATCGGGTCCAAAATCTGGGCGACCAATTCCCAAACTGTCTTGCAAACCGCGTCGCCATTCACCCAACCGTTCTGGAGAATTAGCTAAAACCAAAGTACGGATTCTATCTCCATACAACCTGTGTAATATCGAAGCCACAGCTGAAGCAATCAGAATATTCTGCAACCTGCTACCCATCGTCCGCAAAGCACCCCGTCCACCTTGGTTAAAAAACCAATCAGACACTCTTTCTGCATGAACTGGCTCAAAAGTCCGACGCAATTGCCAAGGGGGACCATAATAATCTGGTTTACTCCGATACTGGTCAATTAAGCGGCGAATTTTATTACTAGTCTCTTGAAATTGTTGTTGGGCAAATTGTGGTATTCCTGGCTGTTCTTGGGGTGGTTTGACATCCGGGACAACAGGTTTCACTGGTTCCACTCTCACCGGTGGTATCAGTTCCAATTGCTCTGCTGACATTGCCAAATCCTGTAGACTACCCGTGAGATACTCCTTAAAACCCTGCACCCGAATCGCTAAATCTTGGGATGTTCCGGCAAAAGTGGTTCGCATTTCATTCCGAATGCGTTCCTGGCGGCGTTCCAACTGTTCTACAGAAATTTGCAAAGCTTGTTTGCGTTGTTCTAATTGCACCAGCGATTCTTGTACAAGTCTTCCCAGAGACATTTGAGTTTCGCCGAGTTGTTCTTGAAGAGTTGTGTAAGCACCTTGTAGATTCGCTATTTCTGCTTTCAGAGATGCTTCTGTGCGTTGTAACTCTGCAACTCTTTCCTCAGCTTCTGAATATAGTGAATTATCTTGTGAATCTGATTCTATCTGTAAACCCACTACAGGAGTTTCAGCTTCTAACTCAACAGTTGAATCTTGTGGAGACTCGATTACCAAATCTGTCACTTCTGTATCAGATATGATTGGCTCAATATTGGCATTATTTTCTTCTGTCTCAGTTGGTAGACTTGACGTTTCCATTTCCAGAACTGACTCTACAGAAGAGTTTTCTGACTTTTCTTCCTTGGGGTTTTCGGCTTCTATTTGTTCCAACCACTCATCAGTCTGTTCTGGGGTTTGAGATTCCTCTGGGTTCATAAACAATAATGCAATTCCTATGATGCAAATAAATAACCGTCAAAAATATAGTCTAGATGCAAAACCACTGTTCATGGTTGACTCTAACAGCACTCATATTCGTGGACAACGTGATTCCAGACAAGACTTTAGGGTTTTAGGGTCAAACAAAATCGGTAAAAAGTGAATGCTGTTGACTTCCTTAAAATAAAACAGAATCGGAATTCTATTCCAGAATATACGCCAGTTTTGCCATTCTTGATAGGGAAAACGCCGCAGTAGTTTTTCGCGTCTGTAAATATCTAAGTCTGTAGCTGTGAAGTGTAGTCGTATTGTTACAGTTTGCAACAACAGAAATAAACCCAATAATCCTATCACCACTCCTACCCAAATCTGTACTAGCAGTATGGGAATAGCAGCAATCAGCAATACAACAGGAATATTGTAACTAGGCTGGAGTTCCACCGTTGATGTGGTGTCAGGTGCGAATGAACTGGTCACAGTTTTTCATCCTATTTTATTAATAGACATTTATCCTATTTTAGGAGTCATTAGTCATTAGCCCTTCGACTTCGCTCAGGGTAAATCATTAGTCATTGGGAAGTTACTGTCTTCTCCCCCCTGCACCCTGCACCCTGCTCCCCTGCTTCTTCCCACTCCTCATTTAAAAACCTTGCAGCAATGCTCCTCCGGTTCCTTGAAACATTAACCATGACAGAAAGAAGTTACTGGTAAATATAATCAGCAAAGAGGTGACAACAGCTGTTGTAGTTGATTGTCCCACGCCTTTAGCTCCTCCTTTCGTTGTCAAACCCCAACTGCAACCAATAATGGCGATTAATAAGCCAAAGCAAGCAGCCTTGATTAAAGCGCTGATAATATCCCAAATACCGACAAGGTTACGAGCTGAATCTAAGAATACTGTATCGGCAATACCATATATATTTGTCGCAATAATTAATCCTCCTAAAATGCCTGTTATCAAAGAAAGAAGGGTTAAAATCGGCAGCATTAAACAGCAAGCCAGCAGCCGAGGAATTACAAGGTAATCGATAGGGTCGGTTTTTAAGATAAATAAAGCGTCGATTTGCTCGGTGACTCGCATAGTCCCGATTTCGGCTGCAAATGCAGAACCGACTCTTCCCGCCAAAACCACTGCGGTGAGTACGGGTGATAGTTCTCGTGTCAATGCTACCGCCAAAACTCCGCCGACCAGATTACCCGCACCAAAGTTAATAAACTCCCGCGCTACTTGAATTGTAAACACTGCGCCAACGAATACAGCCGTTAACAGGGCAATAAATAGGGAATCGGGTCCCACAGATGCCATTTGTTCTATAGTGTTGCGCCAATTGATTTTCCCCTTCAAGAGGTGAACTATTACTTGTCCACCCAGGAAAACTGCCGCCAGCAGTCGCTGACTCCAGGCTCCTAAACCGGATTTGGATTTACTCTCACTCAATGTTTTGTGGCTAACTACTTCACTGCATTAAGAATAACGGATGTCTGTTGTTTAAGGGAATCGGTGATTTGGGACTGCACTTCGACTTACTTCAACTTACTTCGACTTACTTCGACTGCGCTCAGTACAAGTTGCTTAGTACAAGTCACTTAGTATACGGGGATTGGGGATTGGAAAAAACTTACTTACGGCTTGATAGCTTGGGTAAAAGATTAACTTAGTTTAAAGTTGATCTCAGAAAGTAAAGTTCTATAACTGCTGTTGATCTGAAATAGTTATGAAACAATATGGCTTTAAAGCTCTGTTAGGCAAGGGTTTAAGAAAATTTCAGCGTTTTTAAGCTTCAAATCATCTGAGTTTACAGGGGGCTATTTCTTTTAATCAAAACTTAAGATTTTTGACATATCACCTGTTGGGGAGCGATCGCACGTATTCTGGAAGATGGCATCTCAGTTTTTAGCGATTGTTCACTTTATTAACGGAGCCTGCTGTAAATGTCTGTATTCACGAACTTTCTTCGTTCCCTACTACTGACTATGTTTTTTAGTTTTATTGCTCCCATGTCTTTAGTAGGTGGCGTATTATTTCTTTTACCTCTCATCGGTCACTTTCCCGCTTTAGAAGGTGCATCTGGGGCTAGCACCACTCGCATTATCCATTTTCTCTCGATTTTTGGCAGTGGTCATCCCCTTCATGGACTGATGATTATTAGTTTGACTTGTAGTTTCGTCGGGGCGCTCTTTGATACTTATGCTTATTGCCGTTGTCAAATTTTGCGGATTGATTCTTAAGTGATAATAATCAGGTTTTGGGTGTTCATATATTGATCACCTGTCGTTTCTCTGTGATTTAGGCTGGATTTATATATAATTATCTTGTTTTAAAAAAAATAATTAAATAGTTGAATAGTTGCTCAATACTGACTGAGTATAAGCGGTATGCTAAAAAACCCTTGGCTTTTCAAATTGAGTGTATTATAGAGGTTCTTTAACTGCTCATGGTTTGGCCTTTCAAGTCTAAGTTTCGTAAACAAATAGCCCGAATTGAAATTACTGGTGCGATCGCTGGTTCTACTCGCAAACGGGTGTTAGAAGCCCTCAAAACTGTAGAAGAGAACAAGTTTCCCGCTTTACTTCTACGTATTGATAGTCCTGGGGGTACAGTGGGAGATTCCCAAGAAATCTACAGCGCCCTCAAACGATTAAGCAAGAAAATTAAAATTGTTGCCAGCTTTGGTAATATTTCAGCTTCTGGCGGTGTCTACATTGGCATGGGGGCAGAACACATCATCGCTAATCCTGGTACAATCACTGGGAGTATTGGTGTAATTTTACGCGGTAATAACTTGGAACGCTTGCTAGACAAAATCGGTGTTTCCTTCAAAGTTATCAAGTCTGGCCCTTACAAAGATATTTTGTCCTTTGATCGGGAATTAACTTTACCGGAAGAAAACATCCTCCAAGAGTTGATTGACGTGAGTTATCGTCAGTTTGTCCAGACTATCGCCGAGGCGCGTTCTTTGGAAGTAGAAACTGTAAAAACTTTTGCTGATGGTCGCATCTTTACTGGGGAACAAGCTCTAGAATTAGGTGTTGTAGACCGTCTGGGAACCGAAGAAGATGCACGTTGCTGGACAGCTGAATTAGTCGGTCTTGATCCTGAGAAAGCACCTTGTTATAACCTAGAAGAACGAAAACCTTTACTCAGTCGTCTTTTACCCGGAAGTCGTCAGGTTTCATCAGGTTTAGGAGCGGGAATGGATTGGCTCCAATTTGAAATTTCTACCAGTGGTCTACCACTGTGGTTATATCGACCCTAAATAAATCACCGTCATGGGTCAATAGTCGATGATTAACGACGACCCATGACTCATAACTAAATTCAGGAGGATGTGGGCGTGGATTGGCAAATGCAAGCTATTAGGGGCGCAACAACTGTTGCAGAAAACACTGTTGCAGCAATTACAGAAGCGGTAACAGAACTTATAGATGAACTAGAACAACGGAATCAACTGCCAACTGAGAGAATGATTAGTGTGACTTTCTCAGTTACCCGTGATTTAGATGCGATTTTTCCGGCGGCGATCGCGCGATCGCGTCCTGGATGGGATAATGTCGCCATGTTGGATGTTCAGCAAATGTACGTCGAAGGTAGCTTACAGCGTTGCGTCCGGTTTCTCATCCACGCTTACCTCCCAGCCTCCACACCCATTAATCATATTTATTTACGCCAAGCTGCCAAATTACGACCAGATTGGAGTTTATCCCAGCCGTTACAACCATCACAGCACATAGCTAAGTCAAAAGTTTAAAATACGGCTGTAAATTATATGTAAAAATTAGCACGAAATGAGCTATTACAGTGGTGATGCTGCTCAACTTTCTGCCATAGGCGGCAGAATGTTTACAGAGAGGGGAACTGGTGTCTGTGTCAAGCTAGAAGATTTTCTGCAAATTCTCTCCAAAATGGAGCAGCCACTCGTAATCATCACAAGTGAAGGTTATTTCACCAAAATCTATAAGTATGTGACAGCATACAAAGGTTTTGTATTGTTTGCTGAATCTTTAGACAAGTTGGATTTTGCTAGCAATATTGAGGTGATTTACGCCCAAAACCTCTGCACTGATATTTAATAAGAAGTAAGAAATTGACACTGGGGTAGTGGCGCAGTTCCATTCAGTTCTGCGTGGCTACTATCCCTTTTACTCTTGAATCCGTGAAACTACCTTCTGGTTATTCTGGGGATTTGATTTAATTTCATCGATATTTTCTGTTTGGATAAATTCATCAAACAGGTCAAAAAAAATAGCTAAAGCAGTTTGTTGATCCCGCGAGAAAGATAAAATAATTTGATCCCAGGTTTGATTGGAAGTTCGATTAATTTTGTGCTGAATCCAGGATTGAAACTGGGAAAAATGCTTTTCTTGTGCAGTTTGAGAAATTCCCATCTGGCGACGGGCAAAGCAATAACCAGCTAAAAAAGTGCGGAGGTTGGAGATAGAAGTTTCTCCTAAATACATGGCTGGACGTTTCCGAATATTGGAGATTAGTTCATATAAATCAAACATCTTTCTCTCCTGCTTAAAATTCGGTTTCTGTGATTTGGAAATTGCCACCTAAATCTAGGACGGGGCAGTAAAGGTTATTCAGCAAGCTCTACTCTAGAAATTCCTTCAGGGTTAATGTTGTCGAATATGAGTTCATCTCCATCAATTTCTACAGATATCGCTTCATGTCTTCCGTTGATAGAAATATTTTGTTGCAGCTTTTCATGATAAATATTACAGAAAGGATCTTCTGTGCTACCTGTGTATAGGCTAATCTGTTTACCAGCAATGTTTTGAGTAAAAAGAAATTGCCGCATGGCAATAGCACAGGCGACACATTCAAAAATTTGGAATTTTTTAGCGATCGCACTCAATTGACTATAAATGCTGTCATTAGTCATATTTTAGTGTGACGACCCTGAAATTACTAGTGATGACGACCAAATCTAATACCGATAAAGATGTCATACACAAATTCCCAAAAGTCTTTTTTCTGCAATAAACCAGATGTTTGAGGGCTACCCTTTTCATCCAATAACGGCTTCATTGCATAATAAGCAGGTTGGTAGTTATACCAGGGAATAGAAGGCCACAAATGATGTATTAAGTGGTAATTCTGTCCCATAATCAGGATATTAAGAACTTTACCAGGATAGACGCGGGCATTTTTCCAGCGATCGCGCTCCGCAAATGGACGATGTGGGAGATAATCAAAAAACAATCCCAAAGCTATCCCCACCAAAAACGCCGGGATAAACCAAAAATTGAGAATATATCCTAAAAAGTGATATTGAATGGAAATATAAAAAATTGTCGCCACAATTAAACGGCTGACAAACCATTCGACTAATTCATACTTGCGCCACAGTCGCCGTTGAAAGAAAAACACCTCATGGTACAAAAAGCGCACAGCAATCAACCACAATGGACCCCCTGTAGATACATAATGATCTGGGTCATTTTTCGGATCATTCACATGGGCGTGATGCTGTAAATGCACCCGTGTAAATACGGGAAAAGCAAAAGCTAAAATCAAAGCGCTACCATGACCTAACATGGCATTAATCACGCGGTTACGATGAGCCGATTGGTGACAAGCATCGTGAATCACAGTACCAGCACAATGTAAAGCCAGAGTGTTAATACTAAAGCACAACCAGTCTGGCCATTGCCATAGCCAGTAACCAAAGTTAGACAACACCAACATTGTTACCGTGGATAAAAACAACAGCAGTGTTGGATTAAAATCACCAGGAGGCGCTAAAAATTCCTTCGGCGGGATTTTCAGTGACTTCTGTGCCTCCAATGTGAGCATTCTTAACTCCTTTCGTGAGCAAACATTAAAAATATACGAGAGCGATAATTAAATAATAAACTTTGTAAGCTTTTATTTAGCAATATTTAACCTGATCTTTGCCGAATCACAGATGAATAGCGCTATGATTCCAGACGAGAGATAAGTTTTTGCTGATTAGTGGGGTGTTTAGGCAAGCAGTAAAGAGTTGACTGAAAATATCTCTTCAGCAGGATGTAACCAAGTTTGGTGTACGATATCTACTCTATCTCACAAGACTTGGGAAAAGATAAGCAGGGAAAAAATTAATTATTTCGGCTCAAAGTTACTCTCACACCCCTATTCCTCCTCTGCTTGTGTTGGTTATGGATATAACAGTGACTGAAAACTGAACGCCCCTTAACTTACTATGAATCTCTAGATAGAGATAGCCCCCTAGAATCAGCCCCTATGCAATTAAGAGACTCTCTACGCCGGACAAAAATTGTAGCGACAATTGGACCTGCCACTAGCAGCCCAGAAATGCTGAAGGCGATTATTGAAGCTGGTGCAACCACACTCCGGCTCAACTTCTCCCACGGTACTCATGCCGACCATCAGCGTAGTATTCGCTTAATTCGGCAAACTGCCTTTGAATTAAATCAGCCCGTGGCTATTCTCCAAGACTTACAAGGCCCTAAAATTCGCTTAGGTAAGTTTGAACATGGTTCGATAGTTTTAGCAAAAGGCGATCGCTTCACCTTGACAAATCGGCCAATTGTCGGTTCACAAGAAATTAGCTGCATTACCTACGAACATTTAGCCGCAGAAGTTCCAGTGGGTGCGAAAATTCTCCTGGATGATGGACGAGTAGAGATGCTCGTAGAGGAAATTAACCGTGAGAAAGGTGATTTACATTGTTCAGTCACAGTACCCGGTAAGTTGTCTAACAACAAAGGTGTAAACTTTCCCGGTGTTTATCTCTCCATTAAAGCCATGACCGACAAAGACCGCGAGGATCTGATGTTTGGTCTCGACCAAGGTGTAGACTGGGTAGCCCTGTCCTTTGTCCGCAACCCCCAGGACATGATCGAAATTAAAGAACTAATTTCTAGCACAGGTAAACAAGTTCCCGTCATTGCCAAAATTGAAAAGCATGAAGCCATTGAACAAATGGAAGAAGTTTTGGCCTTATGTGATGGCGTAATGGTAGCTAGAGGTGACTTAGGTGTAGAACTACCGGCTGAAGATGTCCCTGTATTGCAAAAGCGGCTGATTGCTACAGCCAATCGCTTAGGGATTCCCATTATCACCGCCACCCAAATGTTAGATAGCATGGTGAGCAACCCCCGTCCCACCCGTGCAGAAGTGTCAGACGTAGCCAATGCCATTTTAGATGGTACTGATGCCGTGATGCTATCTAATGAAACTGCTGTGGGTGATTTTCCTGTCGAAGCCGTCGCTACAATGGCAAGAATTGCCGAACGCATGGAACAGGAAGAGGTATTGCACTCCAGTGTCTCTGCACACCGAGATGAACGGCGTTCTATTCCTAATGCTATTAGTCAAGCCGTGGGACAAATTGCTCAACAGTTGGGAGCAGCTGCAATTATGACCCTGACTCAAACAGGCGCTACAGCCCGGAATGTCTCCAAATTCCGCCCCCATACCCCAATTTTAGCTGTTACACCCCACGTAAATGTGGCGCGTCAATTACAGATGGTTTGGGGCGTTAAACCATTGTTAGTATTAGGGCTACCTTCCACCGGACAAACTTTCCAAGCTGCTATTAATGTTGCTCAAGAGCATAAATTTTTGTTTGAAGGTGATTTGGTAGTGATGACTGCTGGTACACTCCAAGGAGTATCCGGCTCAACGGATTTAGTGAAGGTAGAGGTAGTCACTGCCATCCTGGGTCAAGGTATTGGTTTGGGACAAGGTTCTGTCAGTGGTCGGGCGAGGGTGGCTCACACTGGTATGGACGTAAGTAATTTTAATCCCGGAGATATTTTAGTTGCGCCCCGCACTGATGCTGATTTTGTTGAGGCGATTCGGAAAGCTGGGGGAATTATTACAGAAGATGATAGTCTTACCAGTCATGCAGCTGTAATTGCTTTGCGTCTCGGTGTACCTGTAATTGTGGGTGTGAAGACCGCAACAGAGGTAATTCATGATGGCGCAATTGTGACTTTGGATCTACAACGGGGTTTAGTATATTCAGGGGCGGTGGGAACTCCATAATTCGTAATTCGTAATTCGTAATTATGAATTTTTAGAAACATCTACTCTGGTTGATTTTTAAAATTTACTCTCTCGTAAATCTGGCGATGGGGAATTTGGCAATTTGCGGAAGCTAAGTTTAAAATTCCGTCTTCATTGTCAGATTCTCTTAATAGCCAGTTACCCTCTGGAGTTTTGCTAAACTGTTCAATATGAATTTGATATTGGTCAATTAAGATATATTCTTGGAGTTCGGGAATGGAACGGTAATAAGTAAATTTATCGCCTCTATCTCTACTACTAGTAGACTTAGAAAGTACCTCAAAAATTATGCTAGGATTTAGCACTGTATCAGTGCGTCCTTGTGGGAAAATAGCTTCATCTTTGATGATCAGAAGATCAGGATATGTGTATTCTTGGTAATGAGGAATCCATAAGCGCAGGTCACTCAGAAATACTTCATAAGACTGTTCTTGCAAGCCCAATTCTAAAAGTCTGCTGAGGTTGCGGATAATTCTGTTGTGATTAATCGAGCCTCCAGCCATTGGTATAATTTCTCCATTACGGTATTCGCTGCGGTACTCAGCAGTTTCTTCCTGTGCTAGGTATTCTTCTATAGAATATTGCCGGGGGGGAGTTTGCACAACCATAGGATTTATTGGTGAGGTTTTAAGCCATATTACTTTAGCCTAGCATTCATAAATAGCGGGATAAGACTTCGACAGTAGCAAGTCCGGTTTTTTCCCAACTGAATTGATTGGCTCTATTTATACTTTTTATTGAGAGTTGCGATCGCAATTCCCTATCCTCAGCTATCATCTCCATAGCTTGGGTAATTTCTACTGTGTTTTCAGGATTAATTAAAATCGCCGCATCACCAGCGACTTCTGGGAGAGAAGACAGATTAGAAGTAATCACTGGAGTTCCACAAGCCATTGCTTCTAGAACCGGGAAACCGAACCCTTCCCAGAGACTAGGAAAAACCAGGGCGATCGCACCATGAATAATTTTTGGTAATTCGTTATAAGATACATAATCGAGAAACTTTACCTGTTCACTGATTCCCAACTCTGCAACCTGGGTTTGTAACACTGGAGTATAACGCCCATCCACCGGACCCGCTAACCATAATTCATATTCACCCCTATTTGGTAGCGCCGCAAAAGCAGCTATCAGTCGCTGTAAATTTTTATAGGGGTCATGTCGTCCCAGATAGAGAAAATAACCCTCACCTTCTCCCGATGTTTTTTTCCACGGGCGAAAATGTTGGCGATTATAACCCAGGGGAATGGGCGTAATTTTACTGGCGGGAATGTCGTAAAAATTGATAATATCATCTGCTGTCGCCTGAGAATTGCAGATAATGTGTTGCGCTTGTTTCAGGACTTGGGGAACATAGTAACTCCAGTATATTGTTAACGGTGAAACCCCTTGAGAAAAGCGCAAAGGGATTAAATCGTGAAACATCACCACAAAACGACAGTCACTGGAAAGGGGCGCTTCCGAGAGGGGAGAAAATAATAGTCGGGATTTGAGTTTTTTATAGATTTTTTGTAACTTAAACTGAGTCCATAGGAGCCGGCGCAAATGTCCTTTGATTCCATGAGCAGGAGTCAGATTATCGGGGATTGAATAGCAGTTAAAATCAGGTAATTCTTGTGCTGTTAATAAAGTAGGTTCCAGGGACTTTAAATAGGGAATAATGTTAATGGCGTAGTTACTAATTCCCGTTGGTTGTGATAAAAGAATAGATAAGTTGATGATTAATTGATGAGATTCATAATTATCTACTATTTTCATGAAATTAAATTTTAATCAGCCATTAATTTTACTTCAACATGATTTACAAAAAAAATCAATTTTCCTGCTTTAAATAACTCAAAATTACCATGATACATTTTGATAAATCAAAAGTATAGATTGCTGTGTATCATGGCATCAAACATAAATTTTAACTTATCTCGGCGCTCAGTTTTTTGAGGTCATAATCAACCATTAATTCCACCATTTCTGCAAAACTATATTGAGGTTGCCAACCTAACTCAGTTTTAATTTTATCCACAGAACCAACTAACTGTACTGCTTCATCAGGACGGTAAAAAGCCGGGTCAACAGAAACATAATTTTCCCAATTCAAACCCACACAATTGAAAGCACATTCTACTAATTCTTTCACAGAGTGAGTTGCACCACTAGCAATAATATAGTCATCTGGTTGTTCTTGCTGCAACATCAACCACATAGCAAAAACAGCATCTTGAGCGTAGCACCAATCACGACGGGCTTCTAAATTACCTAATTTTAATTCCTTGGCTAAACCCAGTTTAATTTGGGCGGCTGTACGGGTAATTTTGCGAAACACAAATTCTGCACCGCGTCGGGGTGATTCGTGGGTATAAGTAATACCACAGCAAGCGTAAAGGTCGTATTTTTGCCTATAGTTAACTGTCATCCAATGGGCGTAAGCTTTCGCCACACCGTAAGGGTTCCGAGGTCGAAAAGCCGTGCGTTCAGTTTGGGGTGAGTCGTCGGGTTGACCAAAAACTTCACTACTGGATGCTTGGTAAAATCTCGCATCTGGTTTACAGCGCCGGATGGATTCTAATAGACGGGAAACACCCAGAGCTGTGTATTCAGCAGTCAGAGACGGTTGACTCCAAGACAGGGGGACGTAGCTTTGAGAGGCGAGGTTATAGATTTCATCCGGTTGTGACTCTGTAATTACGTCCATTAAGGAACATTGATCTAGCAAATCGCCTGATAAAATTTGTACATTGTCTGCAACGTGGCTAATACGTTCTAAGTTACTGGTGCTGGAACGACGGACTAACCCAAATACTTGATAACCTTTTGCTAAAAGCAGTTCGGCGAGATAGGAACCATCTTGTCCGGTTAATCCGGTAATCAGCGCTTTTTTAGGAGTCATTTACTATTCAAATGATTAATATTTTGGATCTATGAGTTTCAAAGGCATCATATCAGCGATCGCAACATGAGCATCTATGAAATTTTCCCATCAATGAATTATTATATTAGCAAATAATTATTTATCTCCCAACAAGCGCAAAATATCTAAAGCATAAGAATTTTTAGTTTGGATATATTCAGATATAAACTTGATAAACAGATAAACTTTTAAAATAAACATTTCCCAATCAGGTCGATGTTTTTGATAATAGTAAATTTGACTGCGCCTGTATTCTACCGCCATTGCATTAGCATTTTTTTTCATGGAATGTCCTCGAATATGAATTACAGAGACCTCTGGTGTATAGATAATTTTATAACCTTTATTCTGCACTCTTTGGCATAAGTCAGAATCCTCAAAGTACATGAAAAAGCTTTCATCAAAACCACCTAAACTATCAAATAATTCGGCTCGAATAAATAATGATGCGCCCACCACAATATCGACTTCTTTAATTACTTGATAATCTTTTTCTAAGAAATTTAAATTACAATTACTTTCAGCATACTTATGTAATCTCCTAGATTTAAATTCTCCCTTAATTCCAATAGTGGGAGAAACTGAAATCTGAAAACTTTGATTTGGAAATAGCAATTTAGTCCCAACAATTCCCACTTCTTGACGTTTTTGCATTAAATCAATTAGATGTGGTATAATATTATTAGTTAGGATAGTATCGGTATTTAATAAAAATAAAAACTTACCTCTAGATATTTTAGCACCAGCATTATTTCCGGCTCCAAAACCGCAATTTCTCGACATTCTAATTATTTTGATCTCAGGAAAATTCTCGGTAACATAATCAATACTATGATCTTGAGAGTTATTATCAACCAAAATAATTTCGCAGGTATCTTGGGGAATAAATTCAGCTAGAGAATTTAAGCAAGCTGGTAAAACATCAGCACCATTATAGTTAACTAAAATTATGGATACTAAAATTCTGGGTTCTGGTGGTACATTTATTAACGATTCCATAGTAGTTGATATACTTTTTGCACATCGAATAATATTTTGAGTAACCCCACCCTGAATGCTACACCTTCAGAGTTATAACCTGTGCGTAAACTTTGATAAAATAAGGGGAAAATATTTAACCCAAAATCTAATTTTTGATCATCAAAAGGATTTGAGTAACTTCCCTGATTGAGTTGTGGATAAAACCGAGTATAAAATGCTTGGCTAAGGTCACGATGCACTAAATAACCATTACCTGTAATTTGGAATTTCTTCCGGAATAATTCCCATAATTCCTGATGTAATTTACCTGAGTTCTGCACTACGCCCACATTATTAGTATTGTGGATTCTATAACGGACTAAAGGTTGATGAATATGGGAAATTTTACCTTTATGTAGTGCAACTAATGCTATCCACCAGTCATGATACCAACCAATTTTAGTTTGTGGGGGAAATGGTAATATATCAGGAAGTAGAGAGGTGCAAAATAACAGAGAACATCCTGTAACTACATTTCGCAGTAACAGTAATTCTAAAGATAATTTTTCTGGTTTGCGGGATTCAAATTTCCAGGCTGAAGGATGAATGGTTTCGTCGCTACTATTGATTAACTCTAAATCAGAATGTACTAAAACTGCTGAGTTTAAACGGAGTTTATCTAATAATATGGTTAATTTTTCTGAATGCCAAATATCATCTTGGTCAGCCAAAGCTATGGCGGTAATTGTTTGATCTTCTAGACAATATTGCAAACCACGTTCAAAGTTATGATAGTGGTTGAGGTTATCGCTATGAAAATGGCAAATAAAGCGTGGGTCATAAGCAATAACTTTTTTAATCCCCACTTGATATTTAGTCAGAGAACAATCGTCAACAATATGACATATCCAGTTTTTCCAAGTTTGGTTTTTAATGGATTTGATTTGTTTCTCAAAATATTCTAAGTTGGGATTATAAGTTGCTAAAACAATACCTATTTTTTCTACGACCTGCATTTGTTTGGGTAAGATACCATAAATTTATGAGAACTTATGTGAGTTCTATTTGACAATCATCACCAATCAAAAAGCGTAAGGCTTTAGGACGACGAGGAGCAACAGTTAATTGGGCGCGTTGTCCAATGACACTATCAATAATACGCTGGCTAATGCCGATAATTTTAGCACCTTCTAAAATGACGCTGTGTTCTAAGTCGGTATCAATGAGGGTGCTGTGATTCGCAATGCTGCTGTAAGGACCAATGAAGCAGTTTTCTAAATAACAATTGTCACCAATTACCACTGGTCCGCGAATTGTACAGTTGATGATTTGAGAGTTATTCCCTATTTGGACTCTCCCAATAATCTGACTTTGGCTGTCAACTTCGCCGCAATTAGATGATTTTAAATAGGTGTCGAGAATTAAACGATTGGCTTCTAGTAAATCATCTTTTTTCCCGGTATCTAGCCACCAACCATCTAGTTTACAGGCTATTACTTGTTTTTCCTGGTCAATTAAACATTGAATTGCATCGGTGATTTCTAATTCGCCTCTGGTTGAGGGTTGAATTAAATCAATGGCATCATGGATAATAGGGGAGAAGAAGTAAACCCCGACTAATGCTAAGTTGGATGGGGGATTTTTGGGTTTTTCAATTAGTTCTAAAACGCGCCCTTTTTCGTCTAGTTTAGCTACTCCAAAAGCGCTGGGGTTGATGACTTCTCGCAGCAGAATTAATGCTTCTGGTTGTTGTTGGATAAATGCTTGTAAAAAGTAACTTAAGTCTCCTTGTTGAATCAGGTTATCACCCAAATACATGATAAAGGATGAATCGCCTAAAAAGGGACGGGCGATCGCCACTGCATGAGCTAATCCGGCGGGTTTTTCTTGTAAAATATAGGTGATTTTCGCGCCAAAAAGTGTACCATCTCCGGTTTGTTTTTTTACTTCTCCCCCGGTTTCGGGGCTGATAATGATCCCAATATCGGTAATTCCCGCCGTTACCATTTCTTCGATGCCATACCATAAAATTGGTTTATTTGCAACGGGGACAAGTTGTTTTGCGCCTGTATAAGTAAGTGGGCGGAGACGTGTACCTTTACCACCGGAGAGAATCAAGGCTTTCATAGTATTTTATTTTGAGACAACCAATCTTTGAGCATGAGTCTGAGTCTTTGTCGCCAATGGGGGGGATATGTTCCTAAAACTTGTGCTATTTTCCCACAAGCGAGGACAGGATAAGCGGGACGACGGGCTAAGGTGGGATATTGGGCGGTGGTGATGGGGTTAACTTGGGGCGGTGTGAGGGGAAAACCCAGTTGTTGGGCTTCTGCAAAAATGGCGACGGCGAAATCATACCAGCTAATTACGCCGCTATTGGTGTAGTGGTAAGTGCCGGCGATTTCTGGTGTTAATTGTGGTATAATTTTAGCGATCGCCTCAGCAATATCTCGCGCCCAAGTCGGACTACCAATTTGGTCTGTAACTACACCAATTTCTGAGCGTTCTTTACCCAGTCGCAGCATGGTTTTCACAAAGTTACTTTTCCCAAAACTGCCATAAACCCAAGCTGTCCGCAAAATAATATGATGGGGATGAGTTTTTTGAATGGCTATTTCTCCTGCGAGTTTGGTTTTACCGTAAATACTTAAAGGGTTGGTTTGATCAGTTTCTTGATATGGTCTAGTTTGCTCACCATCAAAGACATAATCTGTGGAAAGGTGAATTAAAAAGCAGCCGAGTTTTTCACTTTCTTCGGCGATAATTTTCGGTGCTATAGCATTAATAGCAGCAGCTAATTCCGGTTCCGTTTCCGCTTTATCAACAGCAGTGTAAGCGGCGGCGTTAATAATAATTTGTGGTTGGATTTCTCTAATAATTTGACGTAGGTTTTCTGGTTGAGTCAAATCTATTTGGGGACGTGCTAGGGGAATAACCTTATGTTGGAGTGGAAGAATTTGTGCTAATTCTTGACCAACTTGACCATTACTCCCCAGTAGTAAGATTGATTCATTCATATATTTCTGCGATGCTAAATGCTTGACCTTTGCTATCTTTATCCGATAGTATTGGTGATTGTTTGATAGGCCAATTAATCTCTAAATCTGGATCATTCCACAGAATAGTGCGATCGCCTTGAGGAGCATAATAATCTGTAGCTTTATACAACACTTCCGCAGTTTCTGATAGTACCAGAAAACCGTGAGCAAACCCCGGTGGTATCCACAGTTGACGTTTATTCTCGGCGCTGAGTTCATAACCTACCCATCTTCCGCAGGTGGGAGAACTTTTTCTAATATCCACAGCTACATCAAAGATTTTACCAACCACAGCACGAACGAGTTTACCTTGGGGTTGAGTAATTTGATAGTGTAGTCCCCGGAGGACATTTTCCTGGGAAGCAGAATGGTTGTCTTGGACGAAGTTGACGCTAATACCTAGTTTATCTACAAATTTTTGGTGATTGTAGGATTCCAAGAAAAAACCCCGCGAGTCGGCGAATACTTGCGGTTCGATGAGGTAAACGTCAGGAATTTCAGTGGGTATAACTTTCACAAGTGTTGATGATACTGCTATTGGCAACAATAATTTAGCACGGATGTCACAACCAAGTTTTACCAAGTTGCCCTTTTAAACCATGATAAGTGCCGAGGAAACAAGCCCAAAGCTTTAATTGTTGATGGTCAAAATCATAAAACATAATCCAAAATATACTCCTCAGCATATACTTAATCCGGCGCATCATACTAGTTATGCGGTAGCCACCTTGAGCATAACGAGTTTCTAAATAAGTGTGATTGCGACAGATATAATAATGACGTAAAGCTGAATATTTTTGTAGAGAGCGTTCTTGTTGAAAGAATTTGATTTTAACGGGATTACCAAAGTTATGCTGCATAATAGCTGAAGTGACTATAAAATTATGGAAACCTTGGTGTTTTAGTCGCAAACCATAATCAAGATCAATTCCATCAATGAATAAATCTGCACGGGGAGGATCGATAGTTTTAGCAGCTTGCAAAACAATTAAAGAACCAGAGGTAATAGGCGCATCACATTCATAGTATTTTTCTGGATTTACAGGTTGATAAGGAATAAATCCATCTTGATTAAATATGGCTGCCGAAATATTTTGCTTGCTTCTATAATCAGTAGCTGTGGGTGCAATAATTCCTATGGAATGGTGAGATGATTTGAGAGTTTCGTAAATATCTAAAAGTTGACTTAAGCAATCTTTTTCTGGTATACTATCCTGGTCAAATGCCCATAAAAAATCATATTCTTGCTCAATTGATTGTGCGATCGCCCAAGTTAATCCTGCACCAATACCGATGTTTTCTGGATGAAATTTAATGTAGATATGATCTTGATTTACCAAATCTAATAAAGGCTGTTTTTTAGAATTATCAACTATTAGTAATTTTTCCACAGTAACAGATTGAGACTGAATAGCCTTGATACAATTCATTACTGCTGCGGTATCTTCATAAGCAGTTATATAAGCCGCTATTTTATATTGATATCCCATTAGTGTTTTAGATAATTAAATCTCTCGTAGAGTCGCAGAGAGTTTGAGGAGAATTTACTTATTGGCGGTTTGAAAAATAATCAATTGCTGCTTCCAGTTGAGTATCTGAAAAACTGGTGTTCATTTGTGATGGTATTAAGTGTCTAGGCGCAGAACGACTGACTGAAAATGTTCTTTGGGGTTGCACTATTTCACCTTGATAATCCTTTCTAACTTCAATATTGGCACAAAATTCTTTAACTATACCTTTATAATATTTGAGAGCAAAATCGAGGCTAATTTTATTTTCGTAAAGTTCAACAAGAATTTGAGGCTCAATGATAAATGTAAACTCTGTTAATATCCATGTTGCATTTAAGATTTTCCGCCAAAAATCCACAAACCACACACAAATATGCAGATAATGATCTTCGTTAAAAAATAATTTGTGATCAATAATAAATGCCGAATTTTCCCAAGCATAGGGAGTCCATAATTCTAATTTTGCTCCATCTATACAAACACGACTAATTTCTGCAAATATCTTTGTGGGGTCTTTGAGATGTTCCAAACAGTGAGATGAGTAAACATAATCAACACTATTGTTAGCTAACGGTAAGAGTTCAGTTTCAAAATTGACAATATAATCAACTCCAGGTTGGGGAAATATATCAATACCAATGGTTTCCGGTTTTTTACAACCACCACATCCTAAGTCGATTTGTAAGTAACTCATGTTTTTTTATCCCTAATTAACTAAGAGTATTAATAATTGCTAAAATAGCATCCTGCCAATCTTGAGCGCAATGTTTTAAAGTTCTAGTGCTTAATACATATTCTTGAGCTTGTTTAGCCAATTTCTGCCTCAAGATATGATCATTTAATAAACTATCAAAGGCTTTTATCCAGGCTTGGGGATGATTTTCTGCTAAATATCCGGTTTCGAGATGACGAATTGTATTTTGATATGATGGGACATCACTATATATACCAGGTATAGCTAAAGCACTATAATCGAGAAATTTAATGTCAGATTTACAGCGAGTAAATAAGTTATCTTCTAAAGGTGCAATTGCTAAGTCCCATTGAACATTTTGACTCATCCATCGCATAAAATCTGGATATTTATCATTTCCAGCGACATCAATAACTTTGACAGATAAACCATTAAAAGCCTTTAATATGGATATATCTGCTATACTCCCAATTAATTGTAATTCTAGTTGACCTGAGTATTTTTTTAAGGTAGTCCGTAAGGCTTGTAAAATCATCATTAGATCATCATCATGAGAACGGGTTCCCATATAACCAATGACTTTTTTACTATTCTGATGATTTGGGGTTTCAGGTTGAGGAGAAATTCTGCTTTCTACCAGACGTTCATCTAAAGCATTGGGAACTACAAAAATATTTGGGTTTAATACAGATAAACGTTGCTTTAAATAGTGTGTGGAAACGATAATACCGTCAGCTTCTCGCGCTAAATAACGGATTACCATTAGTTTTTCATTAGGTAATTCGTTTTGTAATATAGCATGAAATTTTAAATCTAATAAGTTATCGTCAATGGAATAAATTAAGCAAGCGCCATTTTTGCGGACTTTCCTGACTAATTCCTCTGCTGCTGATAAAGAAATGTTTGATTTCCAAGTCCGTTCAACAATAATTACATCCGCAGATTGAAAGCTGGTTCCTTGACTAACTAAAAAAGTATTTTGGTTAGTGGGATATGTCAGGGGTAAGAGTAGTCTGATAAAGGAGGAACCATGTGGAGATGCTGTCTGGCTATGTTCGTAAAGAACATGAATTTTGATCATGTTTTGAGGATGTAATTTAGTCATTACCTGGAAATAGGGAATTTAAAATGTTGTGTGCAGCTTTTTCGGGAAAGTATTCACAAATATCGTTGATTGCTGTTTGTTGTAATTTTTCCCGCAGTTGTTGATCTAAAATTAGCCGATTCAGTTGATTAAAACAGGCTTCTTCAGAGCTAGTATCTACTATTAAGCTATTTTGCTCATGGATAGCGAAACTAGCAGCACCACCTGTTTCCGGGACGATAACTGCTGCGCCACAAGCCATTGCTTCCATTGCGGTTAATCCCATTGCTTGAAAGCTGGAGAAATCTACAAAGATATCAACTTCATTTAACAGAAATGCTAGTTGTGAGCGAGTTAAAATTCCGGCGTTATACCAGCTAAAATCCTGCGTTAGTTGCAGAAATTTAGGGTCATCTGATTGACAGCCAAAAATAATTATTTCTATGTTATTACCATGAGTTAAGGCGATTTTCTGCAAGATTTGCATTGTTAACTCGGCGGCGCGTCTTGGACTGTCTGGACGAATCATAGCGGTGATTCTTAAAGGTCTTTCAGGCCAATTTACATCTCGGCGTTTTTGGGGTCGGTATAGGTCTAGGTTGACGCTGGCTCCGACAATGGCAGAATCAGTTTTTAATTGATTTTTAAGTAGGTTGTGATTCCATTCTGTTTTGGTAAATTTTACTAAATCTGAATATTTGGTATAGGATTTCCAGGCTATTTCATATTCTGGTGATGTTTGCGAAAAGAAGTATGGTTCAAAGTCTTGGATGTAGTATCCTCTGACTGGTTTTTTATCATTTTCATGGGATAGTTCTAGCCAGTAAACTGATTTGTATAAGGTGGCAATTACGGCATCATATTCAGGTAATAAGTAAGAGATTTCATGTTCTTTGTCTACATAAATAATGGGTATTGTGTTTTCGGGATAGCCATTTTCAAAGCTGTGACGATGGTGATTAAAGTTAACAATTCTGACATCTACGCCCATTTGTTGCATGGCTGTGGCTTCTTGAAATACGACATTTCCACCACCACCGGGGTGCATAATAGGTAAGATAATTAAAACTCGTTTTCCTTCCCAGCGCGATTTTCCATCTGTGATAAATTTTTGACGGGATAACATGATTCGACTGCGCGATCGCATCCCTGCAATTACTCTGTCATTTTGACAAATATTTACACCGTCGCTGACGATTTGCTGTCCATGTTTGCTAATTAGGGCTTTGTCGGCGCGATCGCATAATAGCTTACGTCTTTCGTGGGAGTAGCTGCGGGATTGGCTATGATATATGTAGGTATCATCGGCGATCGCTAATTGCCATCCTGCTGTTTGCGCTCTTAAACAATAATCGTTTTCTTCACCATATCCTGCGCCAAAGGTTTGTTCATCAAAGTAACCTATACTGGCGATGGTTTGCCGTTTAATGGCGAGACAAAAGCCGTTTAAAAAGGAAATGCGGGGATACAAACGCCAGGAATAATCAGCCACTAGTTTACCCATATAGCTAATAGTCATTCCTGGGGGTAATTTATTTTCCGCCCAATCTCCGTTCTCCGTAATTTCTGGGATAGATTGCCAAGATGCGGTATTAGAAAGTGGTCCGATAATCCCGATTTTGGGGTCAGATTCGCCACAAGCCACAATTCTATCTAACCAGTTGGGTGTGACGATGGTATCGCTATTCAGTAATATTGCATAGTCGGCTTTGGACTTTTGTAAACCTTGGTTAGCTGCAAAGGTATAACCTTTAGCTACTTGATTTCTAATTAGTGTGGCATTTTGAGTACGAGCAAAGTCGGCAAGATATTCTGAGGTTTCTTCATCACTGCCATCATTGACAATAATAATGGTATAAGGGTTTGAGGAGTAACGAATTACAGATTCTAAACAGTTTTTAACGTCTTCAAAAGCGTTATGAACACATACAATTACATCTACACTCAAAGAATGTTTAGTAATTGCTTTTGGAGGTAATACTTCCTCTATTTTCAGGTAAGTTAATTCTGTTTTTTGCTGAGGAGAAATAAAATTTGAAGTATGATTTTTGTTACTAAAAATAGATTTTAATTTTGGTTCTTTGAATTTAAACCATAATTTTCGCAACTTCCAAAATTTACTAGTCTCCATAGCTGCAATGGTGGTTTTGGAGTATTCTAGTTCTCTCTGAATGTTTTGTAGTTGGGATTGCGAGCGATCGCGTTCTGTTTCAGTTTTTTGGAGTTGAAATTGCGATTTTTCTAGTTCTCTCTGGGTGTGTTGTAGTTGCGACTGCGATCTTTCTAGTTCTCTTTGGCTATATTGTAGTTGGGATTGTAACTGTTGTAATTCCTTCTGGCTATGCTGTAGTTCCGATTGCGATCGCTCTAGTTCGGTTTCAGTTGCTTGTAGTTGGGATTGTGATTTTTCTAATTCCGCCTGTGTTTGTTGTAGTTCCGATTGAAACTCTTCTCGTTGTGTTTCAGTTACTTGTAGTTGAGATTGCGACTTTTCTAATTCCGCCTGTGTTTGTTGTAGTTCCGATTGAAACTCTTCTCGTTGTGTTTCAGTTACTTGTAGTTGAGATTGCGACTTTTCTAATTCCGCCTGTGTTTGTTGTAGTTTAAATTCCGCCTTTGCTAGTTCACCTTGTGTTTTTTCTAGCTGCGACTGTATCAGATCCCGTTCTGCTAATACCTGTTGATATCTCGTATTTAGTAAACTATCTTGACCTTCTGGGGCGAGAGGAAATGCCCTGATGATAAACTGGAGAGTATCAACATCTTTATCTTGATCGAGATATTGAATAACCTCTTCGCTAAAATTATTTTCATGAAGTTGAGGAATCAAATCAGAATCAGAGAAAACTGGTAATTTAGTTCTATCAATTTCATCAATAAAATACCCCGTATTTTTAAACAATTCCTGACTTGTTTTACGGGTAAAAAATCTTAAATGTGTATCATCTAATATACCTAAATTCGTATATTCAAATTTACCATTTAGCAATGCTAAACGAATAGCTCCGTGAGCAATATTAGGAATAGAAGCAACGACAAAACCATACTCTTTTAAAATACTTTTCGTTTCTTCTAAAACTTTCCACGGATTGCGAAGATGTTCTAGCACATCCCCAAATATGACTACATCAAATTTTTCCTTGGGTAATATTTTAGTAATAGAGACAAAATCTAGATCAGCTACTATAACTTTTTCACAGTATTTTTCAGCTACTCTGGCTGCATCTGGATTAATTTCAATTCCTGTAACTATACAATCTCTTTTTTGAAGTAAATGTGCTAACAAACCTGTTGCACAGCCAAAGTCTACAACTTGCTTCCCTTTACCAATAAACTGCAACATTTTCTTAAGGCTGCTGTTCTCATCAAGAGCCTCTTCTGTCAATTCTTCCGGTGATGGATAATCTTTATTCATAATTTTGAGATAATTTAGTTTGGTATAGCAATTGTTGAAAGCATCTCTCTTGTAAATTCCACAACCATCGGCTGATCGATTAAAGCATTAATCCGTTTTCCTGTGTCTGGAGGTAAAACTTGAAAAACCATGGCATTATCAATCCAATCAAACGTTAGAGCTTCATAGTTTTCTGCGGCGGCGACTGTTATACTATAAGAACTCGATCTTAAAGGTAACTTGAATTTAAATCTAATTTCTAATTTTTCTTCAGCTTCTAAGCTACCAATTTTGAGATTTTCTTCTAAAGTATTACTACCCAGTAATTCATTACCATTTTTATCGCAAATAAAGAAGCCGACAATACAATTTTTCAGAGGAACATAGGCTTTTATTTGCACAGCTAGAGTCACTTCTTCATTGAATCCCAAAATAGGACTTTCGCCAGCATCTTCTCCTAAATGATTCAATAAAGTGATTTTCTCAATCCGGGCTTTACCACTACCTCGGCGTTGCAATTTTCCAGTAGATTCCTTAACTGATAAAATGTCAACATCAACTGATGCAGATGCTTCATTATTAACAGGATTAATTTCATCTGTTGACTTCTGAGATTGAGGTTCTAAATCTGTGTGGGCTAAATTTAATTCTAAATCAGTCACCAGTTTTAAATATTCAATGATGACAGCATTAGGTAAACCTGAAGTGTGTATTTGTCCATCATGAATCATGACTGCGGAATTACACAAATTTTTGATAGCACCGGAATCGTGAGAGACAAATAAAGTCGTTACCCCAGAATCCATTAAATCTCGCATTCGCCGCATACATCGATGTTGAAATACAACATCACCCACAGCTAATGCTTCATCAACTATTAAAATTTCGGGATTGACGTTAACTGCTACAGCAAAAGCTAAACGTACAAACATTCCACTTGAATATGTTTTCACTGGTTGGTCGATAAAGTCACCGATATCTGCAAACCCAGCTATTTCATCAAACTTGTCTGTAATTTCTTTTTGAGTTAAGCCTAATAAGCGCCCATTAAAAAATACATTGTGTCGTCCTGTAAACTCTGGATTAAAACCACTTCCCAGTTCTAATAAAGCAGAAACACGTCCTTTAACTTGTACCTGACCGGTGGTTGCTGTTAAAGTTCCGGCGATAATTTGTAATAGTGTACTTTTACCAGAACCATTACGACCAATAAATCCTACTGTTTCTCCTTTAGGAATGTCTAAATTAATATCTCTCAGCGCCCAAAATTCTTCAGAACTAGTTTTACCCGGTAATAAAATTTCTTTCAATCTATCTACGGGATGAGAATAGCGCTGAAAAGACTTGGAGACATTTTTGAGAGAAACTGCAATTTCTTCTCCCATGTTTTAATATCACTCCTCACATTTGACAAATAATCAGGAAAATAAAACTTTTATAACATATTTACAGTACATCTGCGAAAGCTGGACGCAACCGTCTATAAACTGCAAAACCAAAACAAAATATCAGGAATGAAATTCCAGTCGCAACGCCCCATTCTCCCCAGTGTTGCACCTCCCCAACTAAAATTAAATCACGATACACTTCGGCGATCGCAGTCAACGGATTTAACCAAAATACCCAGTTGCGCCATGCTTCAGGAATTGATGCGGCTGGGTAAATAATTGGTGTTAAATACATCCAAATATTTAAAGTTACTCCCAGTGTTTGGGGAACATCCCGCAAAAAAACTGTTAATCCAGCAGCCAAATAACCCAAACCTGCGGTTAATAATAACTGGGTTAACCAAACCAACGGTAACAGCGCCAAGGTAGGATGTAAAGTCTGAGTATTTACTGCCACAAATACAATCAACAACATTAACCCAAAGGCACTTTCAATGAATGTTGATAAAATTGACACCAGGGGTAATAAAGCCAGGGGAAATACCACTTTTTTGACTAAATTTGGCTGACATACCACGGAACTAGCAGACTGGGTAAGACCACCTGAAAAAGCAATCCAGGGTAGCAAACCTGCAAATAACCACAAACCAAAGGTGAAATTACTTTCTGGTAGACTGGTAATAGTTAGTTTAACTCTCAGTACAATAGAAAATACATAAGTGTAAATTAGTAATTGTGAAAGCTGATTTACCAAAGGCCACAAATTACCTAAAATGGAGCCTTTATATCGTGCTTCTAAATCCCGCCGCACTAAAGTTCTGAGTAAATCGAACTTAGCCCATAATTGCTGAGTTGTTGGCAGTATAATCTTCAGTTTCTCTGCCTTACTGACAGCGCGCTGCATAATTCGCACCAATTCCGGTTTCCTCGCTCACTACTCACACTTAATTTGCATCTATGAATCCAACCATTCCGGGAAAATTATCTGTAATGGTTGTTGGTATAAATCATATGTATAACTAAGGACTATAGTTCCTAATTATCTATTTGATTTCGGAATTAATCAACTATACACAAATATATGATTACTATAAAAATAATTGAGAACAAGATGATTTTGCCTCTAAATTTAGAGGCAATTTTGGGTTTAAGTTAAAGTATCAGGGTCAACACCTAAAGCACGTAAACGTTCCGCTAGTCGTTCTGCCCGTTGTCGCTCTTGTTCTGCCCGTTGTCGCTCTTGTTCTGCTAATTCTGCGAGTTCTGTGGGGATGAGTAATTTAGCCCCTGTATCTAAGCGATAAAATCGTAAAAGTTCCCCTTCTACTTCTACCCGCAAACCTAAAGGCTGAGATAATCCATCGGTAATTGGGTGATAAATTTCATCTTGCAAACGATAACCCTGTATTTTAGCGTTGATCCATTCTCCTTTGGGATCAAATAACCAGTATTCTAAAATACCTAGTTGTTCATACAATAGTTTTTTTTGCTCTTGATCTTGCTTTTGAGTACCTTGACTGGTCATCTCAAATACTACTTGGGGTACTTGACCTTCTTCCCAAACTTTATAGTTATCTCTACCTCCAGGCGGCACATCAAAAATTACCATGACATCAGGTGCAACTCTTAATTTGGGAAACCCTGGAGCATAGTAAAGAAATTGATTGGCTAATACGGTGGCTTGTCTACCTGTTAGGTACTGTTTCAGGACTTCTAGTGTGGTTAAAATGGCGTACAGATGTATATAAGTTTCTGCTATAGGCTCTCCATCAGAACTAGGATATTCAATGTTTGCTACTGGTAAATTGATTGTGGTAGTCATAGATGTTACCTAATCAGTTAAAGTATATGGTTTAACTCCAGGAGTACGCAAAGGTTCCGCAATTTTTGGGCTTTATCTACGATGATTACTGAAATGTATCACCGAAGAGACACCGATTCGGCTAAACTGAGACTTGGTTTATTGCATTGTGACTAGGTATGGAAATCGGACAAAAGGTTGAAGTTTTTCGTATGCGCGATCGCGTATCTGCTCCTATTGCGAAAAAACTTGGAAAAACAGGCATTATTCAAGGCTACAAAGTTACTGATGGTGGGGGAATCGGTGTAGTTGTACTGTTTGATGACAATTCTTCTACTTGGTTTTTTGAAGATGAAATCAGACTTGTGTAGTAGATAAAACTTCCAGCAGAGGCTAAGAGTATTTGCCTAGTGCTAAGTTGGAGTTGAACAAATTGGCGGGAAAAAGAGAATCAACTAATGTCCCTGATATTGACATTTTTGGGTAAAGGCGGTGTAGAGCGGACTAAAATTGCGATCGCCGCCGCCAAGTTATTGGCAAGCCAAGGCAAGCGTGTACTTCTAGCAGGTTTGGCAGAACCAGTTTTACCCATTTTACTGGATCAAACCCTGACTCCTGACCCCCAGGAAATTGCGCCCAATCTACACGTTGTACAGTTTCAATCCTCTGTATTGCTAGAACGTAGCTGGGAAGAAGTGAAAAAACTGGAGGCGCAATACCTCCGCACGCCCATCTTCAAAGATGTTTATGGTCAAGAACTGGTAGTTTTACCGGGGATGGACAGTGCCTTGGCCTTAAATGCTATCCGCGAATATGATGCCAGTGGCAAATATGACGCGATTATCTACGACGGCACAGGTGATTCCCTTACCCTGCGAATGCTGGGGATGCCAGAATCTCTCAGTTGGTATATACGGCGGTTTCAGCAATTATTTGTCAACTCTGATTTAGGCAAGACCATTGCGGAATCGCCCTTAATTCAGCCGCTAATTAGCAACTTTTTTAATGTCAACTGGACAGCAGATAACTTTGCTCTACCCACTAAGCAGGTGAATGGTTTCTTAGATAAGGGAAAAGCAGCCCTTGCCGATCCCAATCGAGTTGCAGCCTTTTTGGTGAGTACACCAGATCCTCTACAAGTAGCCAGTTGTCGTTATTTGTGGGGTAGCGCTCAACAAATCGGTTTAACCGTTGGTGGTGCGATTTTGGTGTCACCGGAGCCAAATGTTAACTGTGTGGAAGAATTTACACCTCTACCTGTAAGCGTTGTTCCCGATGCACCCACGGGAGAATGGCAACCTGTGATCGATGCTCTACCCAACTTTGTAGAACAAGCACTACAAGCTCCCAAACCCATTGAAATCGACACCCAAAATCGTCAAGTCCGCCTGTTCTTGCCAGGATTTGATAAAAAGCAAGTCAAACTTACCCAATATGGTCCAGAGGTGACAGTAGAAGCCGGAGATCAACGTCGGAATCTGTTCTTACCCCCAGCTTTAACTGGCAAACAGGTGACTGGAGCCAAATTTCAGCATAATTATTTGATAATTTCTTTTTAAGTACTCGGGACTGGGGAAAGAAGCAAGGGGGCAGGGGGCAGGGTGCAGGGGAGAAGTTTTTGGGCTAGTGCTACAATCTTTCTCCGTCATCTCCTCCTATTCCCCACTCCCTATTCCCCACTCCCCTTCGGCTTCGCTCAGGGCAAGCCTACTTCCTACTCCCTACTCATAGTCTTATGTCAGAATCAACTCCAATTAACCCTAATTCCCAGCCAGCCGAGGCGACGGATTCAGTGAAACCCAACGAGGAAATTACAGCTGTTGGCGATCGCAGCGCCAAGACTCGCCAGTTATTAGGTATGAAAGGCGCAGCATCAGGTGAAAAGTCTGTCTGGAAAATCCGTTTGCAACTGATGAAACCGATCACCTGGATTCCCCTGATTTGGGGTGTGGTCTGTGGTGCGGCTTCTTCTGGTAACTATACCTGGAAACTGGAAAATGTCTTGATGTCAGCAGCTTGTATGTTGCTTTCAGGGCCTTTACTGGCAGGTTATACCCAAACTTTAAATGAATACTATGACCGGGAAATTGATGCGGTGAATGAACCCTATCGCCCCATTCCCTCTGGTGCGATTCCTTTACCCCAAGTGATTACACAAATTTGGGTATTGTTAATTTCGGGAAATCTTCTGGCTGTTGTCTTGGATATTTGGGCTGGTAATGAATATCCCACAATCACAACTCTAGCTATTCTGGGTTCCTTTATTGCCTATATTTATTCTGCACCCCCATTAAAACTGAAACAAAATGGTTGGTTAGGCGGTTACGCCCTTGGTGCTAGCTATATGGCTTTTCCTTGGTGTACTGGTCATGCGTTGTTTGGCGAACTGAATTGGAAAATTGTGGTGATTACTGTGGTTTACAGTTTGGCTGGTTTGGGTATCGCCATTGTGAATGATTTTAAGAGTGTGGAGGGCGATCGCCAGTTTGGTTTAAAATCATTACCTGTGATGTTTGGTGTCACCACCGCAGCTTGGGTCTGTGCAACCATGATTGATGTCTTTCAAGCTGTGATTGCAGTTTACCTGATCACTATTCACGAAAACTTGTATGCAGCCATTTTGCTGTTATTAATCATTCCCCAAATCACCTTTCAGGATATGTATTTCCTCCGTGACCCCCTGAAAAATGATGTCAAATACCAAGCCAGCGCCCAACCGTTTCTAGTTTTGGGAATGCTTGTGGCTGGTATCGCCCTCGGTCATGCAGGGATTTAAGTTGACCCAATTTTTCCCTCTTTAATCGGAAGTTAGGAATAATGAGTTAGGAGTTAATATACTTCTAACTCTTAATTTTTATTAGGACTTACCATGTTAGATTTAACAAATTTTGTCCTTCGGGGGATTCAACCATTATTAGTCCCGATTTGTTTTGTCGCTGCGTGGACTGTAATTATTCTCTTTGCTTCCAGTCTTTGGTTTGCAGCGAAGGATAGTGTCGCCACAGCCAAACAAATGCATCAAATCCCCTGTGCTAACTGCCAATTTTTTACCAACAATTATCGTTTAAAATGCACTGTACATCCATCCACTGCCAGTACAGAAGAGGCTATTGATTGTTTAGACTATCAATCAAAGACTAATCCTATGGTCTATTAGCATTGATTGACCAGGGGACAAAAAAATCCCTAATGACTAATGACCAATGATTTACCCTGAGCGTAGTCGTTTGCGTAGCATCCCGAAGGGTAGGGCTAATGACCAATGACTAATGACTAATTTCTAATAAGACTTTTAAAACACCCCGATTTTGCGCTTGTTCAAAAGCCAAAATTGCCTCATGTAAAGGGTAAGAGCTATGGATCAGGGGTTTTACGTCTATTTTTCCTGTGGCTAGTAATTCCAGTGCTGCCGGAAAAGGGCCACAGCGAGAGCCAATCAGAGTAATTTCGTCAACTACTAAAGAAGAAGCATCTAAGCTGAGGTTTCCTGCATAGGTACTTTTCATGACTAAAGTACCACGGGGACGTAAGGCGCGACGGGCGATCGCAAATCCTTCAGGATTACCAGTACAATCTACTGATATATCAAAGGCTCCATCAATCACGTCATCAGCTAAACCAGTTTTTATCCCTCTTGCTTCTAAGTTAACCAGTTTGTCTCGATGTCTTCCTACTACCAACAAATCGCAGCCAGTTAAAGCTAGGGTCTGGGCGATCAACTGTCCCAATTTACCATCTCCCACCACTAGCACCCGGTTATCAACACCCACTGCTACCTGCTGCTGAATTTCTAAAGCTGCTGCTACGGGTTCGGTAAAAGTGGCAACATCTGTAGGTACATTGTCAGGTATGGGATGTAGATTCTGCACCGGCAAACAGAGATAATCAGCAAAGGCTCCATGACGGTTGACAATACCTAAAACTGTGCGGTTCTCGCAGTGGGTTGGTTGTCCACTCACACAAAAACGGCAATGACCACAAGCAGCGTTAATTTCTCCCACGACCCGCCGATTAAGTAGGTGTTCTGGCCCTTGTTCGACGATCCCAACAAACTCATGACCCAAAATACCAGTGTAAGGATAGTAACCTCTTTTCAGTTCTAGGTCGGTGTTACAGATACCTGCACGCAATACCCGCACTAAGGCTTCTCCGGGTGGCGGATGAGGAACGGGAATATCTGTGCGTAGTTGCAATTGTTGATTTTCTAGCCAGAGTCCTTTCATAATAATTTTTACCAAAAAACTGGGTTTAAAGCCCCGTCCTTCTAGGACGGCTTTTCTTTAATTTTCTCATTAATTCTCTGAGTACATCATTTTGAGTACGATTTTTTTCCATGCAATACTCCACAAATATCTCGT
>NZ_JAYGHG010000030.1:0-64108 GCF_034931085.1 Nodularia harveyana UHCC-0300
TTAGAACCAAAAATTAAATCAACGACTGGTAAAATAGCGGGGTTTGACTTTGGACTCAAAACATTTTTAACTTGCTCCGATGGAACTTTAATTAGCTCACCTCAATTCCTGAAACAGTCTCTAAATGCTATCAAAAGAGCTAGTAATAACCACTCTAAAAAAGTAAAAAGGTCAAATAATCGTGAACGAGCTAGGAAGAACTTAGTTCGTAAATATGAAGATGTTTGTAACCGCAGACGTGATTGGTTTTGGAAATTAGCTAATCAATTGACAGACAAGTTTGATGTTTTATGTTTTGAAACCTTAATCCTCAAGGGTATGCAACGTCTTTGGGGTAGAAAAATATCAGACTTAGCTTTTGGAGAATTTATACAAATATTAGAATGGGTAGCCAAAAAGAAAAACAAACAACTTGTTTTTGTAGATAAGTGGTATCCATCTAGTAAAACTTGTTCTCATTGTGGGCATATTTTAGAAAAGCTAGATTTATCTGTTAGACAATGGCGTTGTCCATCTTGCAATTCTGTTAATGGACGCGATGAAAATGCCGCACGTAATATTCAAATGGTTGGGGCATCAACCATTGGGTTAGGTGATGTTAGACTGGCTACGCCAGCAATTGCTGTTTGACCCCAGAATCCCCACGCCTTTAGGCTGGGGAGTATGTCAAAACTGGATTTATGTTTTCCCCTAGCAAAACGTACCCTCTTCGACTATTGATTGTAATCAACAACACACCCTACTGAGGAGGGGATTAAGATATGGGGTGCTTCAGGTCTAGATGAAATTAATAGTTGATTCTAGTAGATTTTGTCATTAATGCATCTGGTCATATTCTGGGGCTTCAACTCGTCTTGCTTCGACGCGAGTCGAGGGCAAAAATTCCGCGCGACGTACAGGAGCTAAAGGAGGTGTAGAGCCGTGGTAAGGATGCATAACTTGGACTGTGCGGGTAGGGCGCTGCCGTGGGGAAAATAAAGCCAATACACCAGCGACTACAACACCACCGCCAATGGTGAGGGTTGCTCCTCCTACTGCCCAAATAATGGGTGAAGACCACCAAGGTTCTGAGTTTTGAGGCTGCAATAGTTCTGGGACGATTTTTTGGCTATTTTGTTGAGCTAATTGCATCTGCTGGTTATTCCAATTTTGGAATTGGAATTGCAGTTGTTGGTTTTGCGCTCTGAGCTGCTCGTTATCGCTTTTTAAACGTTCTAACTGCATATTCATCCGTTCCATTTCCACGCGCTGCTCTGGATTGGACTGGGAGGGCAGTTGAGTGGGACTAGGATAATATGGATTCATCCCATAATTCGGATACATGGGGGGTGACTGGATCATGGATGGCGCAACGTTAGTCGGCATCTGCCGAGCCGGAAAAGCAAAATTACTTTGCATGGGACTATCTGCACCCCTGAGCATTACAAGCGCCGCCAGCCCAGCTACGGCTACTCCGCCGATAAATGCCATACTTTCACTCATCGCCTTTGCTCCTCTGTCACTTGTGACTGACTCACTCTCACACTCATCATTATTCGCCTACTCAAATTCACATAACACTCAACTATAAGCGACCGAACTAGCTAGTTTTTTTACAGGCTACTGTGTGCTGTTAATATTCAAAACCATATTCGTTAAATTGTCCACCAGATCATGGTAAAAAAACAACCCTGGGAGCTTTTTTTATCAAATATTTATGCTGCTGTCATTTGTCTTAATGGCAGTTTTGAGATTTTGGCAAAATTCCGCGATCGCTTTTAGTCCCTGTTCTGGTGTACCTTCTGCTAAACGTTTAACAAATGCACTACCGACAATTGCTGCATCTGCTCCCCATTCTCTGACTTGACGAGCTTGTGCAGGTTCAGAAATCCCAAAGCCCACTCCCACAGGCTTATCTGTAATACTACGAACTTGTTGGAGTAAATCTGATACTCGTGATTCCATTTGGGTTCGCATCCCGGTGACACCTGTAACACTGACTAAATAAATAAATCCTTGGGAAGAACGCGC
The DNA here is from genome assembly GCF_034931085.1 of Nodularia harveyana UHCC-0300. Lineage (NCBI taxonomy): Bacteria > Bacillati > Cyanobacteriota > Cyanophyceae > Nostocales > Nodulariaceae > Nodularia > Nodularia harveyana. Next base: position 2,011 of record NZ_JAYGHG010000030.1, read on the forward strand.
GATCGCTTCTATCCGTTCAGCTGAACTAGTAGGAGCCACCAACAAAGTTAAATCGATACCAATTTCACTAGCTGGTTTTAGCAACCCGGCGGCTTCCTCTAAGGGTAAATCTGGAACTACTAATCCTGATACCCCAGCAGCCGCAATTTGTTCCAGAAATTTATCAATACCACGGTGCAGAATGGGATTGTAATAAGTAAACAGGATAATAGGCGATCGCAAACTAGGAGTAGTAGCTTGCAACATTTCCAACACCGGTTCTAACTTTGTCCCTCTTTGCAAAGCACGGGTAGCAGCCGCTTGGATTACTGGCCCATCCGCCAGAGGATCGGAGTAAGGAACACCGAGTTCAATCATATCGGCTCCATTACTATCCAGAACTTGCAAAGCTGCGGCGGTGGTTGCTAAATCTGGATCTCCAGCCGTAATAAACGGAATTAGAGCGCACTCTCTATTTCTTCCCAAGGTCTCAAAGCAGTCAGAAATCGCGGTCATTTGTCAATACTTATCAGTGAGTGGTCAGTGGTCAGTTAGCAAACAATAAATAACCGACCATTGATAACTTTACACTTGACTTTGTGATTCTTGTGCGATTTCGTCTTGAATTTTTGCTAGTTCTTCGGGAGTCAGTTCATCTAGGCGTTTTTGTAGGAAGGCTTTTTCATACTGTTCCCGTTGTTCATGGTAGGTCATTTTATTTCCCACCGCGCGGAATATGTAGGAAGCCAACCAGCCCACCAAACCAGCAACTAGTAAAACTTGGCTCCAGATTCCAGCTTGTTCACCATCCAAGCCCACCAGTTGCAATCCGACATATCCCAAACCACCAGCAATAAAAACACCCAAGCCGATTCCAATTGCGTCAATACGTCGCATGAGAGTTATGACCTACCAATCTCGTTAAACTTCAATTTGTCGGGGACGGGGGCGCAGATTCACAAAAGGCGATAAAACCAACAACCCTGGCAAAAAGAAAAACACCATAAAGTACATTATGGTCCGCTCAATGGAGCTAGCAACATACCAACGCTGTTTCATGTACACCATCACAACAATGGGGATGACTAACAGGTAAGCTCCAGCCAAAGCCAGATACAGCAGGGCTAAAATCATAGATTCTTTCTCTTTAAAGTGGACAATAGCATTGAGTGCATCTATATTCCCATCATAGGCTGAACTGCTAGCCAGAGGAAAGACTAATTGTGGAGTGTTGGGGAAAAATAAGGAAAATATTTGGATATTTCTGATATGTGTGCTACAATCGCTCAGGCAGTAAAAAAAGTTGAAAAAAGCTAATTAACCCGGAAAAACAGCGAAGAAATTACAAAAGCTTCCAAATCTGGCAAGATTTTTTTCAATTTAGTTGCGTAAAAAGCATAATTACTGTTAAGATAGGCAAGACTTAATTGGATGCCTTAAAAAAGTGGCTCCCAGTAAATATGGGGGTGTGGCGGAATGGTAGACGCTACGGACTTAGAAAACTGAGCCTTGATCGAGAAATCTTTCAAGTGGAAGCTGTCAAATTCAGGGAAACCTAAATCTGTAAACAGACAAGGCAATCCTGAGCCAAGCCGACAAGACGCTGAGTTTTAAAACTCATAACTAGTCGGAAGGTGCAGAGACTCGACGGGAGCTACCCTAACGTCAAGCCGAGGGTAAAGAGAGAGTCCAATTCTCAAAGCCACAGGTAATTAAACCCGGCAGTAGCGAAAGCTGCGAGAGAATGAAAATCCGTTGATCATAATAGGTCGTGTGGGTTCAAGTCCCTCCACCCCCACTAAAAAGTGAACATACAAGCAGACCTGCCTAAAGTAACATGGGCAGGTTTAATTGTTTAAACTACTTTCCCCAGGCGTTCATCCAGGGAAGCTAGGGCGGCACCAGCAGTTTCAGCAATTATACTAATGAGACGATAGGAGGCGATCGCACTAATAATCATCGCCGCAGGAAAATAGTGCTGCAAAAGTGCGATCGCTGTCACCTCAAATACACCCAACCCCCCAGGCGCACCCGGAACCACTAAACCTAACAACCATGCAAAGCTAAACGCCCCTAGCAATAGAGGCAATTGGCTGAGATTTAAGGGAGTGAGGGCAAAAACAGTTAAAATAAACCCAGCACCCCGCAATAGTAAAAAGCCTAATTCCCCCAACAAAGGTAATACAGGATAGCGTTTAACCTTGAAAGGAATACTAGGCTGAGTATTCACAGCAGACCTTTTCACCTTTAATTTATAAACAAAGCTAATTGCTAAATTCAAAAATCGGGGATGAACGGTAAAAAGTACCACAGCCAAACTCAAAAATTGTAATATTCGTACAGCTAAACTACTATGAGTATCTGCAAATTCGCTGCCAAACACAACAATAATGATTAACGCCGCAGCCACCATCAGTAAAGGTTCTAGCAATACGCTTAAGGTAGCAGCACCAGCCGGAATATGAGCATTTTTCGCCGCCACAATTCGCCCGTAATAATGCCAGACATTACCAGGTAAATACTTGGCCATATTAGTTTTTAAGTAGACTTGAATAAATTCTCCAGATGGCACAGATTGATTTAATTCCCGGAGAATCCCAGTCCAGATCCAACCACCCCAAATATGTGCTAGTAAAGTTACGCCTGTAGCTATGGAGAGAATCGCCCATCCTACTGCATCAATTTGAATCGCTATCACTTCCGACCAGTTATCTTTGAGGGCGTTCCCTAGAAAAAATAGTGTTACTCCTAAAATTAGCCAGCGTAAAAATTGCTTATTCATTTACAAAAATTCAAATATCTTCAATACTAGAACTGGGTTAATTACTATAGCAACCGCCAAGGAAGTTAGGACAGAAACAGATCATGAAACCCTTACAATTACAGAGTTTCCAGCCTGTTCCCTGTTCCCTGTTCCCTGTTCCCTGCTATATCATAAATCTCTCTTCAGTTAGATAAAAGTCTGATTTTATTAAAAAAAATAATGTTACCTACGCTAGAGGTAAACTCATCTTTTTATTTGTAATCTTGTAAAAGTTGATTATTTCGTGATCGGGTGAGACATATCAAGATGTTAAACAACACAGATAAATGAAAACTGCTCTATTTACTAGATGTAAGGTCATTAGAGTTTTGCGTTTTATGTCCAGATTGGAGATGTAAAATTTATCCAAAATTCCCCGAAAAAACTGCTCAGATGTAATTAACCGCCTCAGATAGCAGCAAAAATTCAACTAATTTACAAGCATTTCAGGAGTGAAATTATGAAAAAAGTCATGACTTGGCTAACAAATATCCGTCCTTTGAAAATTTTAACAGTGTTCTTGGCAGCAACATTCCTCTTGATAACACAAGCGTGTAGTGGTCCAGGAATAGCGCAAGAGCCAGTACAAACTAATCCTACACAAAGTTATGAACTTAACACCCCAAAAGGTGGAATGAATAACTCTAGTTCTGTAGATCCTGGAGCCAAAGCAGATCAAAGAGCCGCAAATGCGCCGAGCAACTTTGAGCAGAAGGGTATTGATGATTCAACACTTATGTCCAGCAATTATCAGAAAGGTAAACCCTTGGATGAACAAATTAAGCAGCTTGGTGAGGATATTAAGGATTCAGCGACAGAATTAGGAGAAGGTTTGACTAAGAAAACAGAGCGCGGAGTGGAAAATCTCCAGAAAAATACTGAACGTACTGCTAAAGACTTGACTAAAAATGTCAAACGGGGCGCTGAGGACACGAAAGACGGTCTACAACGCCAAGCAAAGGATGCGGCTGACGCGGTAAAGCAAACTATAAGACAAGTTGATTAAAACTAATTGAAAGTAAAAAACCCTGGTTTATCGCATAAATCGGGGTTTCATCGTTTGAATAGGGTTGATTAACTCAAGACTGATTTTGCAAATACCAAGTTTGTAATGCTAATCGTTGAACTTCACGCCAGGGGATATTGTGGCGGCGAGCCAATTCTGCACAATCTTCATATTCTGGCTGAACGTTGGTTATAGATTTATCTTGCTTTTGTCCGTTCCATGCTACTTTTACCCGGACTGTGCCATATTCAATTTCCACTGATTGAATTTCTCGTTGTAAAATCGCACGTTGTTGGGTACTGCGGCGAATACCTAAAGTTGTGGTTTCGCGGAATAAAACTGTTTCACAAGCCAGTAAGTTTTCTGGGTGACAGATGACTGTTAGTAAAATTCCAGGACGGGATTTTTTCATTCCTATGGGTTGGGTGAAGACATCCACAGCACCAACGGCAAATAAAGCTTCAAAGACGTAGCCGAGGGCTTGGGGATTTAAATCGTCAATTTGGGTTTCCAGTACGGTGATGGTTTCTAGATTCAAGTTGGGATCTGGAGAATTATGAGTGCGATCGCCCAGCCAGAGACGTAATATATTAGGAATAGGTAAATTAATAGTTCCAGATCCCAATCCTACCTGCTTGATGGACATTGATGGTGGTGAACCAAACTCTGTAGCTAGGGTAGTGGCGATCGCCGCCCCTGTTGGTGTTACCAGTTCCTTGTCAATACCATTACTAAACACTGGACAACCGCGCATTTCCCACAACTTCAATACTGCTGGTACTGGTACAGCCATTTCACCATGAGCGGCGCGTACTGTTCCCCCACCTGTGGGCAAAGCTGAACAGTATAACCAGGGTAATCCTTGATCATTACTATCAATGCCCAACCAATCCAACCCCAAGCACGTACCCACAATATCCACAATGGCATCTACAGCACCCACTTCATGAAAATGAACCTTTTCTGGCGCAATGCCATGTACTGCCCCTTCTGCTACTGCTAGCTGGCGAAATACTGCTAAACTCCAAGCTTCTGCCCGTGATGGCAAATTAGCTTTGAGAATCATGTTTTCGATTTCTGGAAGGTGACGGCCATGATGGTGACTATGTTCGTGGTGGTGATGGTGGTGGAGTAAATCTACATGAACTTTAGTCGCTTCCTGTCCATGACGTTGCACAAGTTCGGCTCTCAGCTTATACTCTGGAGCAATTCCCAATTTATTCAGTGTTTCACTTAAATATTTTATGGGAACACCCAAACTTACTAAAGCCCCTAGACACATATCACCAGAAATTCCTGTGGGACATTGAAGATAAGCAACTTTAATCATAGATAGTAATCCTCTTTGATTGATGATAGCTTTGGTGGCGTAGCTGGATTTATTTACGTAGTTTTACTGATATTTTCGGCAAATTGTGCAGGCTGCCCCCACCAAAATCAAATATGATTCCTATAGATAGGTTAATCAAGTTAATTGTTTGATTCTGCACAATGATGTTTATATATAGCAGTTTCCAGGTAGATAAGGACGAAAACAACTAAATTGTCTAGTTTTTCTCCTAATCCCTCATCTATCGATGTCAAAATATGTGTAATGAGGAATTTGATATATTCCTTGACTTACAAGATTTCCCACCTCTTACTCAGAACTGGCTATGGCAAAAATTTTCGCTGTCCATCCTGATAATCCGCAAACTCGCCGTATAGAGGAAATAAAGTCAGCGCTCTCTAATGGCGCGGTTATGCTCTACCCTACAGACACAGTTTATGCTATTGGTTGTGATTTAAATGCCAAGTCGGCAGTGGAACGAGTGCGGCAAATTAAACAGTTAGCCAATGATAAACCATTGACATTTTTATGTCCCTCACTTTCAAATGTGGCAACTTATGCCTTTGTGAGTGATACAGCTTATCGGGTTATGAAACGCTTGATACCAGGTACTTACACATTTTTACTACCTGCTACCAAGTTAGTGCCACGACTAGTACAAAGTCCTAAGCGCAAAACTACTGGAATTCGTGTACCAAATCATCCGGTATGTTTGGCATTGCTAGCAGCTTTGGATAATCCGATTATTTCCACTTCGGCACATCTGCCACCAGATGATGAACAAGTAAAGCTAGATTTAGAACCTAGACTATCACGGGTGGAACTGTTTGACCGTTTGGATAAATTAGTAGATGTAATTATAGACACTGGAGAGGAAGCAACTTATGAGGTGTCTACAATTTTAGATTTGACGGGAGATGAACCAATGATCACAAGGCGAGGTTTAGGTTGGGAAGCAGCAATAACTTGGGTATAAAAACAAAGTGTAATTTCTCCTTTAGTTTTAGAGAAATTTTCTAGAAAGGCTCCAGTTTTGAGATCGTCATACTTATAATATCTGGCAATGGTTAAAACAGGATGGCGGTAAATATGAGTATCACAAGTCTTTTAAGCTGGCAAATATTTATGTGTCATTTTCTATGTGGTTATTTGTACAAAAAGCAACATACTACTTTTCTTGTAACTTTTTAGCTTACTTACAGTCTTAATATATGAGCAGTGCTTGCAGTGGGTTTTGAGAATGCTAAATACTTCTCTAGCCAAGACTGGTCTCATTTGCTGTATCTGCGTTGTAGTTAAGGTGCAATACCACTCGTAAAGAAAAGTCATGAAACCCAACCTTGCAAATCTACCAACTTCTCAATCCGCTTTTTTGTGCAATGTTTCGCCGACGGAATTGCTAGAGGACAATCACAATAGCTTGAGACAATTGCTGTATACAGAAATGCAAGCTCAAGTGAAGGCGACATCCAAGTGTGTACAAGCGGTATCACAGCGCATCGCTACAGAAGTTGAAAGAATATGTGATAAAAGCGCTCGTATCCAGAAGTCTGGGGAAATCCAGTCATGGCAAGTTAATTTAGCTCGGCATCGCTTGCAAAAGTGCTTGCATTACTACAAACTAGGTTCCAGACGGGGAAGAGTGGAATTACATAGTACTTTAGGTGCTATGGTTTATCGTCATGTGACGATCGCTGGTTCAGAATTGGGTTTTAATGCTCGTTATTGTCTGATTGAGGATTTTCTGCAAGCGTTTTATATCGAAGCTATCAAGGCTTTCCGGCGGGAAAATCAATTAGCGGAAGATTATCAGCCCCGGACTCAGTTACAGTTGGCAGAATATATTGCTTTTACAGAGCAGTATGCCAAACGCCGGATTAATTTACCTGGTGGGAATAATCAGCAATTGGTGATTCTCCGCGCCCAAGGTTTTGCCCGTCGTCAGCCCCAGGAAACTACTGTGGATATTGAAATGGCGGTGGAATCTGCTAGAAGTGAGGAAGCAGAGTCTTACCAGCGTAACTCGGCGGTGCAACAAATTAGATCACAGATGATTGCCCAAACGAATTTCGATCCTTCGGAGGAATCGGAGCGCGATCGCGTGATTGCGGAATTGGCAAAATACTTGGAATCTCAAGGTCAATCTGACTGTGTGGACTACCTAACGCTGAAGTTACAAGACCTCTCAGCCCCAGAAATTGACCAAATTCTCGGTTTAACTAGCCGCCAGCGTGATTATTTGCAACAGCGTTTTAAATACCACGTGGAAAAATTCGCCAAAAATCACCAATGGCAATTAGTTCATCAATGGTTAGGTGCGGGTTTAGAGCAAAAGTTGGGTTTAACTTCTGAGCAATGGGAAATCTTTGTGGGTGTATTATCTCCTGAACAACAAGAAATTTTAGAGATGAAAATTAGCCGCCAGAGTGATCAGGCGATCGCTAAAACTATAAAATGCACACCCAAACAACTACAAAAGCGCTGGACTCAAATGCTAGAAGTAGCATGGGATATTCGTAATGGTCATCATGATGTTCAAGCCAGTTAAAGGGTAATTGACTTGAACTCAAACTGGGTTAAAACTAACTAAAAGTATTCAAATTAACTGTGTATTCCGCCATTGGTAACAACCGCCAATTAGAGCTACCATCAAGTTCTAAGACGTACTCATGGTATTGCAACAAACTAGGGCGGTGTCCCACACTAATTAATGTAGTTCCTTTGGCTTTGAGTTGTTGATACAGGTTCTTTTCATTGGCTAAATCTAGCGCACTGGTAGCTTCATCTAGAATCACATAGCTAGGCATACTCAGCAGTAGTCGCGCAAAAGCCAAGCGCTGTTGTTCCCCTAAAGACAGTATATTAGCCCAGTCTAACTCGACTTCAAAGCCACCAACCCGTTCTGGTAACTCTGCTAAGTTCACCTCTTCTAAGACATGGCGCATCTTGCTTTCCAGAATATCATTGTCAGGATTGGGGTAGAGTAATTGACTCCGCAGCGAACCCAGCACCATATAAGGACGTTGGGGTAAAAACATCATTTCTGACAAAGAGGGGCGGATAATTTGACCAGTACCCGCATTCCATAATCCGGCGATCGCTCTTAATAAAGAACTCTTACCACTACCACTGTTGCCTACAATTACTAAACCTTCACCTGGCTGTAAGTTGAGTGGTAAATTACTGATCAAGGTGCGTTCGTAGTTGGGAGTCAAGAGGGTGACGCTACGCAATTCAATAGCAGAACCTTCTGTAACATCGATAGTCCTCATCCCAGGCTGCTGTTGGTCTGATGTTTCCAAAACCTCATCTAAATCACCCATCCGTTCAATACCAGCAGCAAAAGCAGTTAAACTTTCAAACTGACCCACCACCACAGATAAAGCACTAAAAATTTGACTGAAGGCGATCGCCGCTTGAGTAAATGTCCCAAATTCCGTATCCCCAGCAAAGTAAATCGGTGCTATCACCAAATAAGGTAGTGCAGAAACAAAATAATTATAGCTAGTCGTAAAAAAACCTAAATTACGTTGCCAATTTATCAATAAATTAAAATTGCTAATTGCGCGGATAAAACGCTGTTTTAGCTGAAGTATTTCTTCTGTTTCCCCTTGATAAAAAGCAATAGATTCCGCATTATCTCGCACATGAATTAGTCCATAACGAAAATCAGCTTCCCGTTTCAGTTGATTGAAATTAATGCCAATTAATCGTTGACCAATCCAAGCCGTAACCACCGTTCCCAGAACTGCATAGATTACCAGCGCCACTGATAAAGAAACAGAAATAGATAATAAAACTCCGGTGAAAGATATTAAAGTAATAACTGATGTCAAAATCAGCAATGTAAAAGATAAGCTAGTACGAGTAAATGACCTGATATCTTCAGCAATTCGTTGGTCTGGATTATCAATTTTTTGATTAAAATTAATCTGGTAATAAGCACGATTTTGGAAATATTTATCAAGAAAATGGTTTGTTAGCCACTCCCGCCATTGCAATCCCAATTTGTCTTGGAGATAGCCATACATGACCACAATGGGAGTACCGATAACCAACAACCCAGCATAAAAGCTGATAAAGCGCCAAAAAGTTGATGCATCTTGAGTTTCGGGAAACTTTGCCAGAGAAGTATTAATATTCCGGAAAATAAAACTAATACTGACATTAATGGCATTAACTGCCAATGCCAAGAGTAGTAAAATTCCTAAGAGTCCCCTAGCTTTCCATTTTTGTTCAGAAAACCAGTAAGGTTTGGCAACCTTCAAAAATTTCTGCCACAATTCAGGGTCTAATCGTTTTGGCTGTGTTGTTGTTGTACTCATCAGTCATTTTCAAATATCTAACTTTCTTTAATCATAGGTGCGATTCGCCCCTCATTTTTTTGTTCCTTTAGCAAGTAATCCTGGACACAACCCAACGCAGTTTTAATCACTGTGTAGAAAAATACAAGAATATTTTTCCCTCTGGGGATGCTAAGACTGCTTGAGTTTCTAATTTTAGAGATTAATCAGCCAGTCCCTCGGAGTCCAATATGATTTCTTTCTTTATACAGAGAATAATCTTTACAAAGAATATCAGTAGATTTTCTCCAATTCAAGTAATAAATGTGGTTAAATGTTGTTGTCAGCACCATAATGGGAGACTAATTCCATGAAGTCAAATCAAATTTCTGCCCAACGCCAGCCTCAAGAGTCCCTGTGGCGAGAACTAACGGCAGAAGAAAGCGAGAAGGTACAAGGCGGATTTGGATTTTTACTGTTTAACAGAAATAACATTCGCGGTTTACTATCTGGTTTTCTCTCTCAAATTTCTGCGCGAGTTAGAGATATAGGAGTTCAGAACATGATTACTCCTGGTAATGGTAATATTTCTGTAGAAAGAACTCAGACTACTATTATAGAAAACGGTGTGACTGTTTTTACGGAAAGAACTGAGAACATTATTACGCAATAGCCAATAGAGACAGCAGAGAGTGCTACAGGAACAGCACTAGAAAAGTCAAAGGATTTTTTTTCTCACCTTGTGGTTAACATTGCGACCCGCCAACAAATTACTTCCTCAATGGTACTTGTTGGCGGGTTTTGCTTTGGGTTGATTAGATATTTTTTTCGACTTTTGCCACTTCCAGCATAGTTTTTAAGACGGAATCTGGATTCAGACTGATAGAATCAATTCCCTGTTCTACTAAAAACTGGGCAAATTCGGGGTAATCGCTGGGTGCTTGTCCACAAATACCGATTTTGCGATGATTTTTCTTCGCAGATGCTATGGCCATTTTTACCATGCGCTTAACCGCCGGACTGCGTTCATCAAATAATCTCGCCACTAAAGACGAATCCCGATCTAAGCCTAATGTTAGCTGAGTTAAGTCATTGGAACCAATAGAGAAGCCATCAAACACCTCGGCAAACTCATCAGCCATAATCACATTACTGGGTAACTCGCACATTACATATACTTGCAAGTTGTTTACACCCTGTTTTAAATGATTTTTTGCCATTTCCGCTAAGACTAAACGCCCCTCATCGGGAGTGCGACAGAAAGGAATCATGGGGATAACGTTAGTCAAACCCATTTCGTCCCGCACTCGTTTGATAGATTCGCACTCTAAGGCAAAGGCTTCTTGATATCCTGGGTCATAGTAACGTGATGCACCCCGCCAACCTAGCATGGGGTTTTCTTCTTTGGGTTCAAATTGCTGACCACCTAAAAGATTGGCATATTCATTACTTTTGAAATCGGACATCCGCACAATTACTGGTTTAGGATAAAAAGCCGCCGCAATTCTGCCGATACCTTGGGACAATTTATCAACAAAATACTGGGGTTTATCTTCGTAAAGGGCTGTAATTTGACTAATTTTGGTTTTGACAAATCCATCATCTAGCTTGTGATAGTGAATCAACGCCATAGGATGAATTTGGATTTGGTTGGCGATGATAAATTCTGTGCGGGCTAAACCTACGCCATCATTGGGAATTGCTGATAAACTCAGGGCTTCTTGGGGATTACCCACATTCATTAAAATTTGGGTGCGGGTGCGGGGTAAGTTTTCTAAAGCAATTTCTTTAATTTCAAAGGGTAATAAGCCGGGATAAACTTTGCCTTCATCGCCTTCAGCGCCGGAAACTGTGACTTCTTGACCAGTTTTTAAAATTGTTGTGGCGTTGCTACATCCGACAATGGCGGGGACTCCTAATTCTCGCGCAATAATCGCTGCATGACAGGTGCGCCCCCCGGAGTTGGTGACAATGGCGCTGGCGCGTTTCATTATTGGTTCCCAGTCGGGGTCTGTTCTCTCGGTGACTAATACATCCCCGGCTTGGAATTGGTCGATTTTATTGACATCTAAAATTAGATTTACTTTACCTTGACTAATGGCTTCTCCCACCGCACGACCGGTTACTAGGGGATGGGGAAATTTTGCTTGTTTATCTGTGTTGAGAAAATGATAACTCCGCAATAGGTTCTCTGTTTTTTGGGACTGGACTGTTTCGGGTCGGGCTTGGACAATAAATAGTTGATTGGTAATGCCGTCTTTTGCCCATTCGATATCCATTGGGGAGTAATTACCGTGGGTTTGGGAATAATGGTCTTCTATTAAACAAGCCCAATTTGCTAGTTGGAGAATTTCTGGATCACTCAGGGCAAATTTGCCTTGTTCTCCGGTGGAGACGGGGACGTTTTTGGTAAATTTTGAGCCGTCATCGTAGATCATTTTGAGTTCTTTGCTGCCCAATTTTTTATCGATAATGGGGCGGAAACCTGCTTTTAAAGTGGGTTTAAAGACATAGTATTCATCTGGGTTGACGGTTCCCTGAACGACGTTTTCCCCTAAACCGTAGGCGGCGGTAATTAGGGCTGCATCTTTAAAGCCGGTTTCGGTGTCGATGGAAAACATGACTCCAGAGGTGGCTAGGTCAGAACGCACCATTTTTTGGATGCCGACGGCGAGGGCAATGCTAAAGTGATCAAATCCTTTGGTGTGGCGATAGGAAATGGCGCGGTCGGTGAATATGGAGGCGAAGCATCGATGACAAGCTGCTAATACTCCTGGAACACTGGTGACATTTAAGTAACTTTCTTGCTGTCCGGCAAAACTTGCATCGGGGAGGTCTTCGGCTGTGGCGCTAGAACGGACGGCGACATCTGTATCTGTGTTGTATTGTTCGCAGAGTTGCAGATATGCTGTGGCGATCGCATCCCGTAATTCTACTGGAAAGGGTGTGTGCATGAGTAGCGATCGCGCTTTTTGTCCCCGTAACCGCAAATTTGTCATATCCTCTACATCCAAGTCCGCAAATAGTTCACGTAATTGGGCTTCTAATCCGGCTGACTGGATGAAATAGCGATAAGCATAAGCAGTGGTCGCAAATCCCGTGGGAACGTTAACCCCTTGGGGTGTCAATTCTTGAATCATTTCCCCTAGAGAGGCATTTTTCCCTCCTACTAACGGGATATCAGCAATCCCAACTTTATCAAACCAGAGAATGAGCGATCGCCCTTGATCAGATTGAGTCAATGTGTTCGGAGATACCTTAACCATCTGTATTACCTCTCAAGTAGACGCTCTGGTTGTCAGTTTCTGATTACTAGGATATTTTCCCTATGTTTTATTCTAGATTTAAGATTTGGTATCGTGCTATCAGATGTAACATTATAGTTACGAAAATTCACCATTTTCCGAGATAATAACCATATCAGCACCCATAATTTATGACACAATGCCGCAACTAGAACGACTACTACAAATGGCAGAAGATGAACTCACTGAATACAGTAGTGATGCCCGTAAAATTGAAAAAATGCGTCGTAAAATCAGTTTATCTGTTTCCCTGGTCGAACAACGGCAAATTAAAACTGAGTTATTAGCTACCATGAAACCTAGTATAATTACTAATGTTGTGGAAGAACAAAGACAAGCCGCAGCTTTACCATTTTGGGGAATTGCCGGATTGGGTTTATTATTTGGAATTTCTCTGAATCAGCCCTTAGTTTTATTAGGTGGTGTGATGGGGACTGTTGCAGCCTTCAGAATCCAAAAGTGGGGTTGGAAACTACAAGCCAAGCGTTTATTGTTACAAACCTTAGAAGATATTGAAGCGCGGATATCCTCACCCAGTCAGGGTTCCTAATATAATCTGTGACTACAAACATTTCTGGTTGTCATCCTACCCTTAGGATAGAAATCTATAACTAGTTACTGGATAATTATACTTATAGATGAAATTAATCTGTTAATACTAGCCAATAAAAGAGGTAGTAATTATGACTCAATATGACAAGATTTTTAATTCCACAAAGACCATAGAAGAATCACTGAATCCAGAAGAAGCGGTAGCTGCGATCGCAGTTGTCACAGAAATGGCTGATTTATCTATAGATGAAGTCGATGGAGAAGTTTTAGCCAGTATCCTTTGGGACTTTGAAGTTTTTGAAGACTACTCAGAAGAAGAAATTGCTCAAATAGTTGATAGACTCATTGGAATTGCCGAAAAACACGGAATCGGAACCCTATTTAACATCGCTAGTAAAAGCCTTTCCGACGAATTAATTCTAGATGCTTTTGCCGTCGGGGTCATGGTGATGATAGACGAAGACGATTTAATTATCCCGCAACAGAAACACCCCTATCTCAAACAGTTACAGCACGCCTTAGACCTGGAAGACGAAGAAGCCCATGAAATCATCCAAGAAGTAATCGCCGCCTATCAAGAAGCAGAAAACGAAATTTACCTAGACGACGAAGATACAGTCATAATTAGAGATTATGGCGACGAGATATACGAATCCCCCGCCGGTAACTTCTCAGTCCCCATTCCCGTTGATCCCCAACAAGGCGGTAAAGTAGAAACTCAAGATGGGGTAGTGGGCTTTTTTGATCACTTCGGCACTATGCTGAGAATTGATTACTCCCCCATATCTTCAGAACAATTAGAACAAGTAGAATCTATTGGACAAGAAGAATATTTGCAATCAATTCTACTCAATAAATATGTTCCAGAAACAATTTTTGCCAATATGCCCAAAGCTGAGGTGAGATATACTGAATATTTAAAAGATGCGATTGAAGGATCTTACTTCGCGCTGATTGATATGCCCCACGGATCAACAATTTCCCAGTCAACAAATAACGGCACAGCCACCAGACTAGACGCATACCGGGGGGCGATCGCATTTATGCACTCTAACTACTTATATATAGTCAGCAGCCAGCACAGCTTTTTTCATGGTGAAAAACCAACTTCCATTAAAGAAGAAGCCGAAGAAATTAAGGAGAATATTTTAGACTTTGTAGAAACTATAGATTTCATAGAAACTGAATAAAGAAATACCAAAAAAATAAATTATCCATAAGTTTATGGTGGGTTAAACTGCACTAACCCACCAACTGCCCTGACATTACGAATTACGAACTACGAATTACGAACTACGAATTACGAACTACGAATTACGAATTACGAACTACGAATTACGAATTACGAACTACCAATTTACGTCGCAACAAATCCAAAGCCGCGTTAGCACTCACATAACGAATTAAACTACGTCCCCGCATTCCCCCAAACCGATACTCAAAACTGGTAACTTCATTAGTTGGACTAGCTAAACCGATATAAACTAAACCCACTGGCTTAGTCTCCGTTCCCCCACTGGGGCCAGCAATACCCGTGACACTTAAACCCCAAGACGTAGAAAGGCGGGTTTTTACCCCCATCGCCATCTGTTCTGCAACAGTAGCACTCACCGCCCCAAATTTATCTAAATCCTCCGGGTTAACTCCCAGTAACCCCACCTTCACCGAATTATCATAAGAAATTACCCCACCCCAAAAATAATCGGAACTCCCAGAAATATCAGTTAACATTTGTCCCAAACCACCACCAGTACAGGACTCTGCTACTGATAACGTTTCCCCTGATAAACGCAACAAATTACCCACAACAGCAGCTAAAGTCTGATCATCAGCACCGTAATAATCTAAGCCAGCAATATCTTTTAGCTGTTTTTCCACAGGTGAAATTAAAGCCTCAGCCGCCGTTTCCGAATCAGCTTTGGCGGAAATGCGTAATCTCACTTCACCCTTACCCGCATAAGGCGCGACTGTGGGATTAGGTAAATTAAAGTAAGGCGCAACTTTTTCTGCTAATGCAGATTCACCAATTCCCCAAAACCTTAAACTCCGGCTGTAAATAATCTCCTGTCCCCAGCCTTGGTTTTTCAGATAAGGGACTGCTGTATCTGTCCACATCCGATGCATTTCTGACGGGACACCAGGAAAGGTGAAAATTGTGATTTCGGGGCGCGGTTGCCAAATAATCCCCGGTGCTGTACCAGTGGGGTTGGGTAAAATATCTGCACCTTGGGGAATTAATGCTTGTTTGCGGTTAGTGGGGGACATGACCCGACCCCGTTGGGCGAATTTCTCAGTTATATCTTCAATGATTTCTGGATCTTCTATCAAGGGAACGCCAAAAAAATCGGCTATGGTTTCGCAGGTGAGGTCGTCTGGTGTGGGACCAAGACCACCAGTAAAAATCAGAATTTGCGCTCTGGATATAGCAATTTCTATAACTTGTTTTAATCTTTCTGGGTTATCGCCTACCACTGTTTGATAGTAGTGGGGTATCCCTAGTTGGGCTAGTTGTTGGGCTAAATATTGGGAGTTACTGTTGAGGATATCCCCTAGCAGGAGTTCTGTACCAACACAAATGATTTCTGCGCTCATTGAGATGAAAGGGAAGGGAGAAAGGCCTGTATTTTACAGTAACCCGATTTTGTCTCTGGTGAGGAAGTCAAAATTAAGAGACCTTTATCATCATCGCTGGAACATGGGCGGGCAAGACTTGTACTGAGAGACTTGTACTGAGCGAAGTCGAAGTATGTTGAAGTATGCCCACCCCACAAGAGTTTAATCTAATTGAAATATGCAAACTAGATGTTTTTCAGCGTTGATCACTGATAACTGTTTACTGTCAACTGATTTAAGCTAAGGCTGGTACGGGAATTTGGAGATGTGGGTATAAGGGGAAGCGATCGCACAATGCGGCTACCCGTTGGCGACAATCTTGGGTGACTGTATCAGATTCAGGCGACAGCAATCTGTCAGCGATAATATTCCCAATCTCGGTAAATTCTGTAACACCCATGCCCCGTGTCGTCATGGCTGGAGAACCTAACCGTAGACCACTAGTTACAAATGGAGATTGTGGGTCAAAGGGAACTGTATTTTTGTTAGCGGTGATATTTACGCCACTCATCAGTTGATCGCCTTGCTTCCCGGTCAGTCCAATATTCTGTAAATCTACTAACATCAAATGATTATCTGTACCATTTGACACTATTTTTAAACCACGACTTTGGAGTTGTTTTGCCAAAGCGCGGGCGTTCTCAATCACTTGGGCCGAATACTCTTTAAATTCTGGCTTCAGTGCTTCTCCAAAAGCTACTGCTTTCCCTGCAATTACGTGTTCTAGGGGACCGCCTTGAGTGCCGGGAAATACGGATTTATCCAGCTTTTTGCCTAATTCGGCATCGCGGGTCAAAATCAGCCCCCCACGGGGACCACGGAGGGTTTTATGAGTTGTGGTTGTGACGACATCACAGTAAGGAATTGGGTTAGGATGTAAACCGCTCGCCACTAAACCAGCGATATGGGCAATATCTGCCAGTAAGTAAGCCCCGACTTCATCAGCAATGCTGCGGAATTTGGCAAAATCAATTACACGGGGATAAGCAGAATATCCACAAATTAAGAGCTTGGGACGCTCCCTTAGCGCCTGCTCTCGGATTTGTTCGTAGTCTAGCTCTTGGGTTTCTTTGCTGACACCGTAATGGCAAACTTCAAACCACTTACCGGATACATTTACAGGTGAACCGTGGGTGAGGTGTCCACCATGAGACAAATCCATCCCCATGATTTTGTCACCGGGTTGCAGTAATGTTAGGAAAACTGCAAAATTGGCCTGAGCGCCGGAATGGGGTTGGACATTGGCGTGAGCCGCACCAAATAGCTGTTTAGCTCTGTCTATGGCGATTTGTTCGACTTGATCGACAAATTCACAACCACCGTAATAACGCTTACCTGGTAATCCTTCGGCGTATTTATTAGTCAATACAGAACCTTGGGCGGCTAGTACAGCAGCTGAGGTAAAGTTTTCACTAGCAATTAACTCTAGGTGGTCCCGTTGGCGCTGTAGTTCTTGGTTAATTAATTCGGCGATCGCGGGATCGGAGTTAGCCAAAAATTCAGAATTAGTTCTAGTCACTTAAATTTATCCTTGGGGGAAATTTTTACAACGGTAAGTTTGAACTTGGCATTTTACCTAAGTCAATTTTTACCCTTAATAGTTCTGACTGCTGACGACTAACGTTGAGTCTCGACTGATGATTAAATGTCAGTCCGACTAATGCGTTAATTATCGTCACGTTTTTGCCTGAACCTTAAATTTTACACTTTCATCGTGATATGGGGGATAGTGTTAAATATTTCTGGGCAATTTTGAGGGTAATAATAAAAACTTACAGGAGGGTTAGCGATGTTAGTTATTTTAATGGATAATCAAATCCTTGTCCCGGCGCAAGTTTGCCAATCTTGTTTACTGGCTGATGGTAGCGGTCAACCCCGTTGGCGTGGGGGTCAACTGCGATGCGGTGAAGCAATTCGCCAACTCAATGCACAGCAACCAGCACAATATAAATGTCTGATGGGTTTCCGAATTGCCAATATAGAATAATTAAAATCTATCAGCAACACAAAGCAACTGCGTTATCCTAAGCTGAAGAAGTCTTAAATTTTAGCCAGAGGAGAACGCACAATGACTTGGCGCGGGTCTACAACGGTTTCCGACCGGATTTTTGCCTGTTTACCTTATTTACTACCCCTGATTGAAGGTCTAGCCTTTGGTAGCTTTTTGTTGAGACAGTTTCCAGTCATTGGGTTGCTATTTATCCCTTTGATTCCCATAGCGGGACTTTATAGCAGTATCCCTTTTTCCAGCCTGATTATATTCTTTGCCCTATTCTTTTTAGTGGTCAGAAACGAAAGAATTAGTCACTTCATTCGTTTTAACACTATGCAGGCCATTCTTTTGGACATTGTGTTATTTTTGTGTCAAATAATACGGCAAGTTATCGGTTCGGTTCCTGGTACTGGCTTTGCTATTGAAACCATTTCCAACACCATCTTTATCGGCATAGTAGCAGCAGTTGTCTATTCGGTTGCCCAATCCTTGTTTGGGCGTTATGCAGAAATTCCGGCAATTTCTGACGCGGTGCATATGCAGGTTCGTTAATTGTTATCGCCTAGCCACCTTGTTTTCTAGGCGACCAATACCTTCAATTTCTACTCGGATGCGATCGCCTAAATGCAGTGGACCAACACCCATTGGCGTACCAGTTAATACCACGTCGCCTGGTAATAGTGTCATCACCTGACTAATGTACGACACTAGAGCATCAGGGGGAAACACCATCTGATCAATACCGGCAGATTGCACAGGGATAGTATCCTCATTTAAAAAGGTCTGTAATCTTGCCCCAGGATTTAATTCTCGGACAATCCAAGGGCCTAGAGGACAAAATGTATCAAAACCTTTGGCGCGAGTCCATTGGCTATCCTTTTGTTGTAAATCCCGCGCCGTGACATCGTTAGCGATGGTATAGCCCCATATTTTGGTTTGGGCTTCTTCTATTGTGCAGTCACAAGTGCGATCGCCAATCACCAATGCCAACTCACCTTCGTAATCTACCCGTTGAGACTGGGGAGGATACATAATCTCTGTTTCCGTAGCAATCAGCGAAGTTGACGGCTTCAGAAATATTAATGGTTCTTTGGGGACTGTGCTGCCCATTTCTGCCGCATGGTCTGTATAATTCTTCCCTACCGCCACAACCTTCGAGGGCGAACAGGGAGTAAGAATTTCGTAATTTTCTGGCTCTAGAATTAAATCGGTGGGTTTTCCTTGTAACCACGGTGGAGCATCTAGCACCTGCACATTCAGGGATAGTTGTAGCAATCCATAGTAAATCTTCCCTTCTAGATTTTGAACTCGCACATAGCGCTGCGCCATAACCTTGATTAATATCCTTTTTTCTGCGATTAAAAGCTGTTAGCAGGTAGCAATCTTCATTCTGTGGTAGGCTTTATCCTCAGACTGATCACTACATTCTCAATTCAGAAAGTTTACCTGTACTACCCCCTGAGCTTCGTTGATAGTTTCACTGCTCAACCAGCTTTTCTAGTAATATCAGGGCTTTTAAGCCGTGGATGGGCTGACTCCCTCATCGCCCTAAAGGTAGCTTTTTATGAAAAATGCGAATTTGGTGGATTTAGCTAATGATTTAAATTGAAAACTGGTAAGATTATAGTTCCTTGTTGCTGAGATGTTGATTATTGGTAGTATCTTTTATTGTACTTCTGTATAAAATCACATCAGCAGCCCATTCGTCCATAAGGTGACTTAAAATCATGTCTATAGTTTACGAAACAATTTACATTCTCCGTCCTGATCTAGGAGAGGAACAGGTAGAGCAAGCGATTACTAAATATCAGAACTTTCTCACCGAACAAGGTGCAGAAAATATAGAAATTCAGAATCGCGGTAAACGTCGCCTAGCTTATGAAATTAAAAAGCATCGGGATGGCATCTACGTTCAAATGAACTACACTGGTGGCGGAGCGGCGATCGCTCCCATGGAACGTGCTATGCGTTTGAGTGAAGAAGTAATTCGCTACTTGACAATCAAGCAGGATTTACCAGAAGAAACAGCAGAAGAAGCAGAAGAAGCAGTTCCGGTTTCTGCCTAAACTTCTGACTTAGTAGTGCTGGGTAGTGAGTTTTGTTAACTCATTACTCAGTCAAAAATCTCAAAAAATTTTGACTATATGCCATTTTTTGGGTTGAGTTGGGAATGCTAAATTAACAATTATTTGCTAAAAGCAGTACCATCGCAGTTATACCTAAGATTCGATAAGCATTCGTGAATGGGAGCTGTAAGCCACTGTGAGCCAAACTGACACACCCAACATCCAAGCGCTCTCTACCGAAGTATCGCAGCTGCGCCAAGAATTGCAGCTTCGTGATCAATTAGTGCAGCAGCTATCTCAAGAACTCTTCCGGCTGGTAAAGGGTAACACTAACTTTATGCAGCAGCGCTCGGAACCTGAATTTGACCTGAGTCAATTGCAAGCATTGCACGAACAATTGCAAGCAGTTGAGCAACAGGTAACGTTCTATCAAGAACAAATTACCACTCGTGATACCGAAATTTATCAACTGCGCCAGTCAGTACAAGAACTAAGCGATCGCAGTCGGATGTTAGAGCAAGTTGTACAAGAGTTACCGCAAATTTACCGTCGTAAGTTTGAGGAGCGGATGGCTCCGGTTAGAGAAAAAGTAGCAATGCTACAACGGGAGAACCGCAAACTACAAGCAGAACTGCAAAGTGTAAGTTACCGTTTAGCTATAAAAACTCGCACGGCGAGTCATAGTGGTATTGATTTACCAAGTTTTGGCCGCCCACTATCTGAGAATAATCAGATTTCTCATATCCAGAATGCCTGATAGCTGTTTGGGGGAATTATTCACCCCCTCGTGGCTTTAATTGGGGCATAATATCCTGAGACAAAAATAAACCACTTGCCTTTTGGGAAGTGGTCAATTCTAGTAAGTTTTTAGTGGCAGTTTACCTACTAAATGATCGTCTCTACAGAGGTAAATTAGCTTGCTAGTGCCAGATTTTTATCATTACATTCGGTAAAAATATCATCATAACTATCGAAAATTTCAAACACTGAATCTAGTTGTGTTAGTTCCAAAATTAATCTGACCGGAGTTTGCACGTTGCACAAAACTAGACGACAACCACTTTCACGTGCAGATGTTAGTCCATTAATTAATGGGACTAATCCTGTGCTGTCCATGAAATCTACTTCTGACAGATCAATTACCCAGAGTTGATCAGCCTGGGGTGTTACCTCCAGCATCTTTTGGCTAAAAGCCATTCCACCCTGTAAATCGATACTGCCTTGGGGCTTGAATAAAACCACTTTATCTTGTGAGATAGTCATGAATTTAGTTAAGTAGTTGGAAAAAGTAAAAGAACAGAAATTTGACATCAATACTGATTCAGTGTCAACGGCAAAATTACTGTTTAATTTTGAGCAAGTTACAGCCCTGCGGTTGAGACAATTTACTTCAGTATTTATGTCGTATATTTTATGTTAACTCCCTTAAGTTTAGGCATAAACCCTTGACAATTTCGGTATCAACCGTATCTTTTATCAGATTTTTATATTTAACCAGAATTTTGATGAATTTTTCATAAAAACTATATATTATATAGCATTAACGATGTATTTGTGCTAGCCACTACAAAATAATCAACAACACCATGTGGCGATCGCTCATGACTCCTCGTAGCGGATTGATTGACACCCCGCCCATAGAAGAGCCAAGATATATAAAAGGTAAAAAATTGTAAACGCGGTGGTACGGGATGTCTCTTGATCTGATTTCACTAGAAAGCATCCAAGAATTTGCTGATCAATATGGTTACTTGGCAATTTTTTTGGGCATTTTGCTAGAAAATTTGGGCATTCCCATTCCTGGTGAAACCGTGACCTTAGTGGGCGGATTTCTCGCTGGTAGTGAAGAACTTAACTATTGGTTAGTTCTGAGTGATGCTGTTGCCGGTGCGGTGATTGGTGGTACTTGCGGCTATTGGATTGGTAAATTCGGCGGTTGGCCTTTTTTGGTAAAAATAGGGAAAATCTTTCGGATTTCCGATGAACGGTTTTTGAATATTAAAACTCAATTTAGTGAAAATGCCACTAAAGCTGTATTTTTTGGGAGATTTTTCGCATTTTTACGAATTTTTGCGGCTCCACTAGCTGGTATAGCTGAAATGCCTTTCGGCAAATTCTTTTTTTATAACTTAGCAGGAGCAACCACTTGGGCTAGTGTGATGGTAACTTTAGCTTTCTTCGCTGGTAGAGTTGTCTCTCTAGAAGAACTAGTGGCGTGGGTGAGTAAATTTGCGATCGCCGCTTTACTGATTCTGGTAGCAGTTATTGCTATCCCCATCTGGTTAGAGTCTCGCCAGGTGAAACATATCGCCGAGGATTAAGAAGAAGCAGGGGTAAAATAAAGATGGTAATCATCACTGATGACACAGAGATAAGATCACGATCTTTCCTATTCTCCCCTGCTCCCTGCTCCCTACCCCCTTGCCTCTTCCCACTCCCTACTCCCTAACTTCTACCTTGCTGCGCCCAAATGCGAGTGGGTAAACCCCAAACATAAATGAAGCCTTCAGCAGCTTTATGGTCGAATTGGTCTTCAGATCCATAGGTTGCCAAATCTGGGCTATAAAGTGAATTGTCACTCCAACGCCCGACTACACTAGCATTACCTTTAAAAAGTTTTACCCGTACAGTTCCTACAACTCTTTCTTGTGTATTTTGAATAAAAGCATCTAACGCGCTTTTCAGTGGACTGTACCACAGACCGTTATAAACGATTTGAGTATAACTCTCTTCAATACCTCGCTTGTAATGGGTGACATCTGCGGTCAAAGTCAGACTTTCTAAATCTCGGTGTGCCTGAATCAGCACTAACATAGCTGGTGATTCGTAGATTTCCCGCGATTTGATACCTACTAAGCGGTTTTCCATCATATCTATCCGCCCGATACCATGATTTCCCACAACTTGATTGAGTTGTTCAATTAGCTCAACCGGGTTTTTGGCTGTACCGTTAAGACTGGTGGGAATACCCCGTGTAAAACCAATTTCAATATACTCCGGTTCGTTGGGCGTATCAGCGATCGCCTTAGTCATTTCATAGATTTCTTCTAGCGGCTCAACTGCTGGATCTTCCAGAATACCAGCTTCAATACTACGACCCAGTAAATTTTTATCAATGCTGTAGGGAGAAGACTTTTTCACCGGCGAAGGGATGCCAAATTTTTCACCATAAGCGATAGTTTCCTCCCGACTCATCCCCCATTCTCTAGCGGGTGCGAGGATCTTCAAGTTGGGATCAAGAGCGGCACAAGCCACATCAAAACGTACCTGATCATTACCTTTACCAGTGCAACCGTGGGCGATCGCATCAGCACCATATTTATGTGCCGCGTCTACTAACACCTTAGCAATTAACGGACGAGCCAGAGCCGTCCCCAAAGGATAACGATTTTCGTAGAGAGCATTTGCTTGAATTGCTGCAAAAGCATAATCTTTCACAAAACTCTCTTTAACGTCAGCCACTAAAGACTCACTTGCACCCGAATTCAGCGCTTTTTCTCTGACTGGCTCTAATTCATCTCCCTGACCTAAATCTGCTGCAAGGGTAATCACTTCTTCTACACCCCACTCATGTTTCAGATAGGGGATACAAACGGAAGTATCCACGCCCCCAGAATATGCCAAGACAACCTTTTTAGCGCGACCCATTGGTTTCTCCAACTAGAAAAACAAAGAATGAGTCATTATTATATGATATGCAGTTGACACTCCCCGCGATAAATCGACGGGGATTCTTGGTTCAACGAAACCACTTAGCCTAGAGTCCTTGCGTCATCTAGACCAGAGGTGGGATTCTCCCCAAGCGTTAATTCGGGTATGCCCTACCCTATTTGCATGAGTGCAAGTCCTGTTTTGTTTGAAACGATTTGTTTCAAAATAATGCTGATTCGTGTTTCGACTTCGCTCAACACAAGTCTAGCCCCTATAAATCTTTTACCTACTGCTAGGAGGAAACTAGAATAATGCAGTAGAACCGCATAGATGAGGCAGTGCGGTCTTGGGGTTTCCCCAATTAGAGCAACTGCCGTTTAATTATCAAGGTATGGCTAAAGCCACGCTACCGCTATCAGTGCTTTGTCTTTCGACAGCTAGGTTTTTTAAGTGGTTGATTACCTTTCCACTACGATTAGTATAGCAGCATCTTGGTATACTAATAAATTAAAAGCCGTCGTAGAACGACGGGGAACCTCAAACCCATTTCTTCGGTAAAAAATCAGATCCAACTAACTCCGGGAAATTCCCCATCCTTTCAGAGAGTGAGAAATTTCCCCAGAAGTCAGACCTAGTGATTGATCAAAAATTACGCGCCAATAATTCCCCCATCATCGCGGGTAATCACCACAGTTGCCGAACGAGGACGACCAGCAGGACCATAACCTTGACTATTTGGCCAGTTGCTTCTGCTGTTAGGATTGTCAGTACTAGCGTCATCCCCTGGATGCTGAATATTCACAAACATAGTGCGATGATCAGGTGTAGTAGTAATACCAGTAACTTCACAATCCGTAGGGCTGGTTAAAAACAGTCTCACTTCTCTAGGGTCATTAGGATTAGCACAAAGCATGGAGTTGCTACCAATGTTGGCATAGCTACCAGTACCATTACCCGCCTGGTCAGTTTGAATCCACAGACGACCGTAGTAGTCGAACCACAGACCATCTGGTGCGCCGAAGTCGTCACCATTGATATTACCTTGACGATCCGGGTCGGGGTCAAGTTTATCGCCACCCAAAACGAAAATATCCCAATTGAATGTCGTAGCTGTCACAGTGCGTCCTGTCTCCCGCCAACGAATCACATGACCATAAGTATTGTTAGCACGTGGGTTAGCATTATCAACCGGAGGACGAGCCGAACCCCCAGGAGTTGTACCATCTGCATTATTCACTGAGGCTGGATCTGTGCCGCGACGACTATTATTTGTCAATGTGCAGTAAACTTCAATTTCTGCAAATCCACCGATGCGGGGGCGGACACCAGTCCACTCTGGGCGGTCCATCATCGTCGCCCCCACTCTATCCCCAGCCTGTCTGGTCTTAATCAATACTTCAGCCTGGCTATTAAATCCATTCTCTGGAGTCAGTTCACCCTCACCGTAGACCAGAGGTAGCCATTCACCAGTACCATCGTCATTGAACTTGGCAACGTAGAGAGTACCCTCGTCAAGTAAGTTACTATTCGCAGCACGAAAATTAGGATTGTATTTTCCAGAGCAAACAAACTTATAAATATACTCGTTTACGTTGTCGTCACCCATATAGTAAGCCAAATGGTTGTTGTCATCAACAACATATTGAGCGCTTTCATGTCTGAATCGACCCATAGAAGTGCGCTTCACTGGTTTACTTCGGGAATCATAAGGATCAATCTCCACTATCCAGCCGAATAAATGGGGTTCCAGAGGATTGTTATAAGCATCAAAGCGTGGATCAACTTCAGGCCACCGATAAGTATTAGAGGCTGAGGGAATACCGTATCGTCTCTGTCCATTGCGGATATCTGCCGATTTATCCTCCAGACCTGGAACTTCTACAATATCTGGATTCGGGTTAGCAAAATACCCTTGAAAGTTCTCTTCGCAGGTGAGGTAAGTACCCCAGGGTGTGATGCCATTAGCACAGTTGTTGATAGTCCCATAAGCGGTGAAGCCATCGTTGATTCCAATTTCAAATGATCCATTAGGTTGAATGGAGAATTTCTTGGATTTCAACAGCGCATCTCCAGCCGCAGCCCCAGAGACTCGCATCTCCGTGTTGGCTGTGATGCGGCGACCATAGCGGGAATTACGATTTACACTCCAGTTATTAGTGAATCTGCTTTTTGATATCTCTTGAATAGATACGCCGTGAGCCGCCTGAGACTTCCTGGCTTTTTCAATTGTCATTACGGTGTTATTAACCGCATTACCACCCGGATGCAGGAACTGTTCTTGGGTATACTCGTGGTTAACGCAGAGTAGTCCTTGATAATTGTGGATGATGCTTTCCAGAGGTACTTGCAATCCCGATGTCTGGGCGAGGTAAGTTTTTCCGAACAGAGGAAAGAAGTGCATCCCATCATGATTCATTCCCACTTGCTTTTCCTGTGCTGCTGCATTTTGGGAAGCATTGGGTAGCCACTGTGGCGCACCGGGCATAATCGGATCACCCCATGCAGATAAGACCTTGGCTGTGTAACCTGGAGGAACACTGACAAGATCCTTTTCTAATAGTCCTGTGTCTGGGTTGCGGAGATTTGGCTCGATACTCTCAAAACCAATACCACCGAAGCCTAGTCCGGCTGGAACTGTGGCAGCTGCGACAGTTTTGAGAAAACCACTCAGAGAAATATCCCCTAATACAGTTAGGGCTGATGTACCTACAGTTGTGAGCATGAAACGTCTGCGCTTCATATTTACGCGCCCAATCACGTCTAGAATTGACTCGTTACGGGATGGGTTGATGGTGATATTGTTCTTGGGATGAAGTTTACCTTTCATTGAGACGGACTCCGTTTAATGCTTACACAGTTACTGTTGAGTTAATTTCTTACTGGGAAGAGCAATTTATTTTTTAAAAAAGTCTACAAAGAGAAATTACTCTGATGCTTGCGGAACTTTTCAGTAATCAGTTACCTGTAGTTGATCACAGGTTCCAACTGATGTTTATTGCTCACCCACATAAGATTTGTTTAATTAATCACAATTTAGTTAATAAGCATTAAGATTAGGTTATATATTGATTAATTTGAATTTATCAACCAGTAGTTTTTAGCTCAAATATTGATTGCTAATAACAATGGCTAAGGTATTGCTAATAATTTCAAACATTCTCTAAATTGCAGCTTTTTTGTATCAAATACCGCCTTCCGTAGTTTTGGAGTAATGAATCTAGTTCAGGAACAGTGTTTATCACTCTGCTGTCCTATGCTGGAGATCGATAATACTGTTGTGGGTGAGACTGTGTTTTTCAGCGTTGTTATACCGACTTACAATCGCCAGCCGATTTTAGAAAAGTGCCTCCGCGCTTTGGAGGTACAGGAGTTGAGTTCATCAAGTCCAGTGACTGATTACGAAATTGTCTTGGTAGATGATGGTTCTACCGATGGCACATTAGAATGGTTAGCGGCACATAAAGCAGATTTTCCCCATGTGCGATGTTTTGAGCAAGACCACGCCGGACCTGCTGCGGCGCGTAATTTGGGGGTAGAGAAAGCACTGGGAGACACAATTATTTTTATTGATAGTGATTTAATTGTGCTGCCGAATTTTCTGCAAGCTCACGCAGATGCTTTAGTTGTGGGAAGGGAAAATTTGAGTAGCGATCGCTTTTTTACTTACGGTGCAGTGATTAATACTTGCAATTTCGATCAACCCACCGCAGAACCTTATAAAATCACAGATTTTTCCGCAGCTTTTTTTGCCACAGGTAACGTAGCCATCCCTAAGCATTGGCTAGAAAAAGCGGGACTGTTTGATAACAGTTTCCAACTCTATGGGTGGGAAGATTTAGAATTAGGTGTCAGACTAAAAAAACTAGGACTAAAATTGATTAAATGTCCAGAAGCTGTTGGCTACCATTGGCATCCACCTTTTAATTTAGAGCAAATTCCCCGTTTGATTGACCAAGAAATTCAACGGGGACGCATGGGAGTTTTATTTTATCAAAAGCATCCCTCTTGGGAAGTACGAATGATGATTCAAATGACTTGGTTCCATCGTTTACTTTGGGGGATTCTCTCACTGAATGGCGCACTGAATGAGCGGACAATGGCTCCCTTTTTGCGATGGTTAATTAATTTAGGTAAACCCCAGTTAGCCTTAGAAATTGCCCGAATTTTTCTCAATTGGTATAATGTCAAAGGCGTTTATGCTGCTTATGCTGAAGCTAAATATGAACAAAATTGAGATGTAATAGCAAATAGCTGGGAATCTAAATCAATTATTTGACCAAAAATAATGGGATACAAGCCCCGTCGTTCTACGACGGCTTTTTATTTATTTTTAGTTTTCTAATCAAATCCCTAAGCACATCAGACTTTGTTCTTCCAGTTGTCAGGCAGTAATCTTGAAGATGTTCTAGCTCCATCTCAGTTAATCGAAAAAATACACTTTTATTCATTGTTTTGTATATTGATATGATATACAATCATAACAAGGTTTAGAAGAAAAATAGTGAAAGCGAGATATCAATTCCGTTTCTACCCAACAGACCAACAGCGACAGCTTTTAGCTCAGTTGTTTGGTTGTGTGCGCGTAGTTTGGAACGATGCTTTGGCTATTTGTAAGCAGTCTGTTAGCGTAGCGGGCGAGGGGGTACGCTCAACAAAGCTTCCTAGTAACAACGACTTGCAAAAGTTGGTGATTACGCAAGCTAAAAAAACTGAAGAACGAACATGGCTGTCTGAGGTTTCTAACATCCCATTGCAACAATCCGTTGCCGATTTAGGAGTTGCTTATAAAAACTTTTTTGATTCACTCAAGGGTAAACGAAAAGGTAAAAGAGTAGGTACACCCAAGTTTAAAAAGAAGACAGGGAAGCAATCAGCACGTTTTAGAATTGGGGGATTCTCAATTAAGAATAATCAGGTATATCTTGCCAAAATTGGCAACGTTAAACCAATCTGGTCACGGAAACTACCGTCTGCGCCCACATCAGTTACAATAATCAAAGATTGTGCTAATCGCTATTTTCTTAGCTTTGTTGTAGAGATAGAACCTATTCAATGCGATGCCAAAAATCAAAGCATTGGTATTGATTTAGGAATTAAAATTTTTGCAGTTATGAGTAATGGGGAGAAAGTATCAAGTCCCGATTATTCCCAAAAAGACCGCAAAATCCGTAAACTACAACGCAAATTAGCGAGACAGCCCAAAAAATCTAACCGCCGTGAAGTTATAAGAATCAGAATTGCCAAGCAACACAATCAAATCGCGGATACACGTAAAGATTTTTTGCACAAATTATCAACCAAAGTGGTTAACGATAATCAAGTAATTATTTTGGAAGATTTGAATGTGGCAGGGATGGTGAAAAACCGTAAACTTGCCAGGGTAATTAGCTTGCAAGGATGGCGGGAGTTTCGGGTGTTTTGTGAGGCAAAATCCGAAAAACTCAACCGGGATTTCCGAGTAATTAACAGATGGGAACCTACCAGTCAAACTTGTTCCTGCTGTGGGTATAGGTGGGGTAAAGTGGATCTTTCTGTCCGTTCAGTGCTGTGTTTAAATTGCAACACTGAACACGACAGGGATGAGAACGCTTCCAAGAATATAGAAATGGTCGGCATGGGGCATCGGCACGACCTTAAACGGACGAGGAGCGACTGTCAGACTACTCCGGTAGCTAGTTGCAGTGAGTCGTCAAGAATCACCGCACTTTCAGGGCGGTGAGTATGTCAACCAGCCAATTAATTCATGTTTAGAGGAATCTCAATGAAAAACTCAGTACCCTTGCCTAATTTTGTTTTATACTTTAGATTACCACCATGTTTTTTTACCACAATTTGATAGCTGATTGATAGTCCTAATCCTGTACCCTTCCCTATAGGTTTAGTGGTAAAAAATGGATCAAATATCTGTTTTTGAATTGCTTCTGGAATACCTGTTCCACTATCATAAATTCGCACTACTGCATAATTTTCAGGTGAAATTTCGGTGCGAATGCGGATTTTTGGTTTTGTGGTTGGTAAATTTTGACTCTGAATTTTATCTGGATGAGAGTTGCTATTATTTATGTTTGCTTCACTGAAATTATCTAAGCTATCAATAGCATTATTTAAAATAATCATAAACGTTTGATTCAGTTCTGCTGGATAGCATTCTATCTGGGAAAGATTACCATATTCCTTGATAACTTGAATTTCTGGAGATGTTTTTGTAGCATTCAATCTATGCTGTAAAATTAATAGGGTATTATCAATTCCTTCATGGATATCCACAAATTTTCTTTCTGATTCATCCAACCTTGCAAAGTTACGTAAAGACAAAACTATATTTTCTATGCGCTTACTGCCCATTTCCATAGAGGCTAAGATATTGGGTAAATCTACAATCAAAAAATTCACATCTATGGTTTCGGAGTGTGCTTTAATTTCTGGATGTGGCTGGGGACAGTGCTTTTTGTAAAGTGATAGTAAGTCAATGAATTCTTGAAAACTGGTCTTCAAATAACTGAGATTAGCATGAATAAAGTTAACGGGATTATTGATTTCATGAGCTATGCCGGCTACCATATTACCCAGTGAAGACATTTTTTCAGTTTGAATCAGTTGGATTTGAGTTTGTCGTAACTTCTCTATAACTTGATTCAACCGGTGATTAGTCCCACGTAGATTTTTTTCAGCTTGTTGACGGTGGCTAATATTTTTTCTTAATTTCGCTAAATTAATTCTTAGTTCTAACTGGCTAATTACTTGGCGACTCAAGGCTGCTAATGCTTGACTTTGTTCTGCACTCAATTCTCTTGGTACACGATCAATTACGCATATAGAACCAATAGCAAAACCATCAGGTGTGACTAGAGGTGCGCCTGCATAAAATCTAATGTTAGGGTCAGATGTGACTAAGGGATTATTAGCAAATCGCGGATCTTTTAAGGCATTTGGCACAATTAGCAAGTCTTCTGGCTGACATATAGTATGAGCGCAAAATGCCTGTTCTCTGGGTGTTTCTGTGACTTCCAGACCAATTTTTGATTTAAACCATTGCCGATTTTGATCTATCAAACTGACTAAAGCAATGGGAGTACCACAAATATAGGCAGCTAAAGCTGTTAAATCATCGAATGCTTGTTCAGAATCGGTATCAAGAATATTGTAGTTTAAAAGTGCCTTTAGTCTATCTTCTTCGTTTTGAGGTGTTGGTGATTTTTCCATTTACCGGAATAAACACTTGTGGATATGTTTTCCATAATACATAATTACCATATTATGTTCCATCAGCCGAAGATAAATGGCTAGGTAAACAGAAAATCAAGAAATTATAAAGTTGCAATAACAGATTATATGTGATACCCTAGAAGGGTTGTCTAATCTCGCACATTCAGTCATTCGGGTGTTTCTGTGATGGAAATACAACTGGATGGAGGTTTAACCCGAATATAGGAGTTCAAAAAAATATGCCAGTAGTTTCATTGGCTCAAATGATGGAGTCAGGGGTACATTTCGGGCATCAAACCCGGCGTTGGAACCCCAAAATGTCTCCGTACATTTATACTTCTCGCAATGGCGTACACATCATTGACTTGGTGCAGACTGCCCAGTTAATGGAAGATGCTTATAGCTATATGCGATCGCAGTCTCAGCAAGGTAAAAAATTCCTGTTTGTTGGTACTAAGCGCCAAGCTGCGGGAATTATCGCCCAAGAAGCTGCTCGTTGTGGCTCCCATTATATTAACCAACGTTGGTTGGGTGGAATGCTCACCAACTGGGCGACAATCAAAACCAGAGCCGATCGCCTGAAAGATTTAGAACGTCGTGAAGAAAGCGGCGCACTAGATTTACTACCCAAAAAAGAAGCTTCTATGTTGCGTCGAGAGATGACGAAGCTGCAAAAATACCTGGGTGGGATTAAGAATATGCGGAAAGTCCCCGATGTGGTAGTGATTGTAGACCAACGGCGGGAATATAACGCAGTTCAAGAATGTCAAAAACTGGGATTACCAATTGTGTCTATGCTAGATACAAATTGTGACCCAGATGTAGTAGATATCCCCATTCCAGCCAATGATGATGCTATTCGGTCTATTAAATTGATCGTTGGCAAATTGGCAGACGCGATTTTTGAAGGTCGTGGCGGTCAGCTGGAAGGTGAAGACGATTACGAAGATTATGACGGTTCTGAGTATGATGACGAGTACGACGACAGCGAATCGGCTGAAGCGTCTGGTGACTCTTCTTCTAGTGAAGGAGCATAAACAGAATCAGTAGAAGAAACATTGAGTATGGAGACTAAAAAGCTCACGCTTCGTACTCAATTCTTCACAGTTCATACTTCATCGCTTTTTTTTCACCAGCCCTGAGTAAGATAGAAATACTCAACACCCGTGAGCGATTACAACTCAAGGTCAAGTTAGGAATTGAGGCAACATGGCGGAAATATCTGCAAAACTCGTCCAAGAGCTACGCCAAAAAACTGGTGCAGGCATGATGGACTGCAAAAAAGCGCTGAAAGAAAATGACGGCGACATTGAAAAAGGTATAGAGTGGCTGCGACAAAAGGGGATTGCTTCAGCAGGTAAGAAAAGCGATCGCGTGGCAGCAGAAGGTCTAGTAGACACCTACATTCAACCCAATGGTCGAGTGGGTGTACTCATAGAAATTAACTGCCAAACCGATTTTGTCGCCCGTAACGAAGCTTTTAAAGCTCTGGTTAAAAATCTGGCACAGCAAGCAAGTACGGCTGATAGTGTTGAATCTTTGTTGGCTCAACCCTATATTGAAGAAAACAGCGTCTCTGTAGACCAGTTCATCAAGCAAACCATCGCCCAGCTAGGTGAAAATATTCAAGTGCGTCGCTTTGTCAGTTTTGCCCTCCCAGAAGGCAAACAGGGTATTGTAGACAGCTACATTCACACTGGCGGTCGAGTTGGTGTTTTGCTAGAAGTGAACGCCCAAACTGAGTCAGCAGCTCAGAATGAAGAGTTTCAAGCATTGGCGAAAAATGCGGCAATGCAAGTTGCAGCTTGTCCCAATGTGGAGTATGTCAGCGTGGACGAAATCCCAGCTGAATTTGCCCAAAAAGAAACAGAAATTGAAATGGGGCGCGATGATTTGGGCAACAAACCCCAGAACATCAAAGAGAAAATCGTTCAGGGACGGATTGAAAAACGCCTGAAGGAATTGACTTTGTTGGATCAGCCTTTCATTCGTGATCAGAGCATTTCTGTGGATGACTTGGTAAAACAAGTTAAAGGCAAAGTAGGCGAAGATATCAAGGTAAATCGCTTCGTGCGCTATATCCTTGGTGAAGGTATTGAGAAAGAAGAGAGTAATTTTGCTGAAGAAGTCGCTGCTCAAATGGGTAGCAAGTAACTTTAGTCAAAAGTTAGGAGTTGTCTTTATATAGCAGGGAACAGGGAACAGGCTCGAAACTCTTTAATTGTGAGGGTTTCATTATCTGTTTCTGTCCTAACCTCCTTGGCGGTTGCTATAACTCATTACTTGTGTACTCACAGGCCAGTTATCATGAATTGGCCTGTGTTTTTGTTGGTTAGTCAAGGTGGTGGTGAGGAAGAACGGAGAAACCACAAATGAACACAGATCAATAAAAATAGGTATGGTTGTACCAAAATAAAGCGTGGCTGATGCTAGGCTACGCTATCAAATAAGTGATTCATTAAAGAAGATATGGCTAGAGCTATTGAGCTAATTGAAAAGGATATTGTAACGTTACAAGCAGCGATTCGGGCGATCGCCGCAGAACTCCAGAATGCTTATGACAGTTATTTAACTACTTTGGGGCAAGCTTTACGAAAACAGTTGATCTTAGCAACTTACCATCTATGCACCCAAGGATATCCGGAAAATTTCTTACGTTTATCTCTGAATCAACGCCAAAAATTACAGCAAGCTATCCGTAATTCTGGTCAAGAAGCGGCTGAGTTATTACTTTCTTATCTCCAGAGTCAGGCAGAATCGGAGGATGAGGTAGAACAGAACAAGGAAGTACATCAGGACGAGCAGGTAGAACCGGAGGAAGAAGTAGATCAGCAGGATGAGGCAGAATCGGAGGATGAGGTAGTAACATATATTTTATCTGATTCATCTGCTTTACCCTTGATAAATTCAGTCCTGAAAAGCTTCGCCCCTGATTTATCCAACCCCGTAGAACTAGCAAAATGGCAACAAAATCTGGAGAATTTTATTCAACAGGTACTGAAAAATGTCTCTCGTGATGCTAACCTTTTGTTACAAAAAGCTAGT
This sequence comes from Nodularia harveyana UHCC-0300, assembly GCF_034931085.1. Taxonomy (NCBI): domain Bacteria; kingdom Bacillati; phylum Cyanobacteriota; class Cyanophyceae; order Nostocales; family Nodulariaceae; genus Nodularia; species Nodularia harveyana. Next base: position 35,843 of record NZ_JAYGHG010000030.1, read on the forward strand.
ATCTTACCCAGTAAATTACCAGAACCAATTTTAGAAGCGGCGGCGGCTGTCTCAGAAGCATCTGCTGAGGTAATACCAGGGCCAGCTAATCTCTTAAATGTGGTGGTGGAAATCACAAATGAAGAAGATCCAGAGGAATCCAGACTCACACAGATTATGGCGATTAACCTCAGATTGGGGGAAATTGAATTTGCTGACACCACACTTTCATCTGCACGCAGACAAATTCGCCATGTTTTAGTTGAGTTAAACAAGTTGGGGCGAGATTATCAAAAAAAACAACGGGAACGGTCAATTGCAGAAGCTGAATCTGCATGGCGTGCTAGTTGGTTTGAGTAGTACGTGGGAAGTGGGGAGTAAAGAATTTGGGATTTTGGATTTGCGATTTTAGATTGCAGTCTAATCCAAAATCTAAAATCTAAAATCTAAAATTGATTGACCAATGACTAATGACACACCAGATTGGGTAAGATTGCAGAAGGCCTTGGCAATAGAAGCTGATAAAGGCTTTACAGACTTAATGGGCAAACAATACCGCTTCAGTGAATTTCTCTGCTTGACCTTTGGGAAATTCCCCACAGCTTTGCCTTCTGTAGAACGTCGCCGTTGGCAAGAACTAGCGGTGAAATTTGCTAACTATCCCCATCTGGAAGAGTCAGAAAGACAGCATTTAGTCGCTGAAACTCGGAGGTATCTTTACCAACTACAGCAAGAACCAAAACCAAGCAGCACCGAGAAATCACAGATATACAAACGCCAAAATTCTCAACCTAAATCGCCAATTGTGGCGGAAGTGAGTCGGAGGTTAGCGCCAAATATTGATCAAAAACTCAGTGATTTACCAGAAATCGGCCCTCGTCAGGCGGATAAATTAGCGGCGCTGAATTTGCTGACTGTGCGGGATTTGCTGTTCTACTATCCCCGTGACCATATTGACTATGCGCGTCAGGTGAATATCCGGGAATTGCAGGGGGGTGAAACGGTGACAATTATTGCGAATGTCAAGCGTTGTAACTGTTTTACTAGCCCTAGAAATAAGAAGTTATCAATTTTAGAATTAGTCCTTAAAGATAATACTGGGGAAATTAAAATTACGCGCTTTTGGGCTGGGGCGCGTTTTGCTAGTCGTGGTTGGCAAGAAGGTTTAAAACGCCGTTACCCTGTGGGTAGTATTTTGGCGGCTTGTGGGTTGGTGAAAGAGGGTAAATATGGGTTGACGCTGGATAACCCGGAACTTGAGGTGTTAGCACATCCAGGAGATACTATTGATTCTTTGACTATTGGGCGGGTCGTGCCAATTTATGCCCTGACTGAGGGTGTGATGGCAAATATGGTGAGACAGGCGATTACGGCGGCTTTACCAGCTACGGTTGACCTGAAAGATCCGTTGCCGAGAGGGTTAAGGAAAAAGTATAATTTGATGGAATTGAAGGATGCGATCGCCAATATCCATTTTCCTGATGACAGCGTTACTCTGCAAACAGCCCGTCGTCGCCTCGTATTCGATGAATTTTTTTACCTGCAACTGGGCTTATTACAACGTCAGCACCAAGCCCGCCAAATCCAAACCAGTGCTGTTCTCGCCCCCAAAGGTCAGCTAGTCGAAAAATTCTCCGAAATTCTGCCTTTTCAACTCACTGGCGCACAGCAACGAGTCCTCAACGATATTCTCACCGACTTAGAAAAATCCACACCGATGAATCGTCTGATACAGGGCGATGTGGGTTCTGGTAAAACTGTCGTGGCGGTAATTGCGATCCTCGCCGCCATTCAATCTGGCTATCAAGCAGCGTTAATGGCTCCCACGGAAGTGTTAGCAGAACAGCATTACCGCAAGTTAGTCAGTTGGTTTAACCTGTTGCATTTACCCGTAGAATTACTGACAGGTTCTACCAAAGTTGCCAAACGGCGAGAGATTCACTCTCAGCTAATAACTGGGGAATTACCTTTATTAGTGGGAACTCACGCTTTAATTCAAGACACCGTTAACTTTAACCAATTGGGGTTAGTGGTAATTGATGAACAACATCGCTTTGGTGTGAAACAACGAGCCTTATTACAGCAAAAAGGCGACCAACCCCATGTATTAACTATGACCGCCACCCCCATTCCTCGGACTTTGGCATTAACAATACATGGAGATATGAATGTTAGCCAGATTGATGAGTTACCCCCAGGACGGCAAAAAATTCAAACCACTGTTTTAACGGGTCAGCAACGCACCCAAGCTTATGACTTAATTCGCCGAGAAATTGCCCAAGGAAGACAAGTTTATGTGGTTTTACCTCTGGTGGAAGAATCCGAAAAATTGGATTTGCGATCGGCCGTAGAGGAGCATCAGAAGTTACAAGAGAGTATTTTTCCTGATTTTCAAGTGGGATTGTTGCATGGTCGCATGAGTTCCGCAGAAAAGGACGAATCTATTACTAAATTCCGCGATAATCAAACGCAAATATTAGTTTCTACTACTGTTGTAGAAGTGGGTGTGGATGTACCTAATGCTACTGTAATGCTCATTGAAAATGCTGAAAGATTTGGCTTGTCCCAATTGCATCAATTGCGCGGGCGTGTTGGTCGTGGTGCGGCTCAGTCTTATTGTTTATTGATGAGTAGTTCTAAGAGTGCAGATGCTCAACAACGGCTGAAGGTCTTGGAACAATCCCAGGATGGCTTTTTTATCTCGGAAATGGATATGCGGTTCCGTGGTCCTGGGGAAGTGCTGGGAACTCGCCAATCGGGTGTAGCTGATTTTACCTTAGCCAGTCTGGTAGAAGATGAGGAAATTTTGCTGTTAGCCCGACAAGTTGCGGAGAAGGTGATAGAGATGGATGCAACTTTGGAACGTTGGTTGTTGATGAAAGCTGAGTTGAAGTATCGTTATGAACGGTTAATGGGTGGGGCGATTTTGACTTAATTTTATTTTTGTCTCACGCAAAGGCGCATCAGCGAAGCGAAGCACGAAGTGCGTTAGGCGCAAAGGTAGAAGATTTTATTAAGTGCATTGTTAAAGAGAGATGATTTTAGTTGAAGAATATGCACTCACTTTGGAGGATGAATAATGAAACACTATCACATTAATATTTTCTACAGTGAAGAAGATAATGGCTATATAGCTGATATTCCTGATCTGAAATATTGTTCGGCATTTGGTTCGACTGAAGAAGAAGCACTTAGTGAAGTATTACAAGCAAAAGCAGTATGGTTAGAAGCTGCCAAAATCGAAGGTAAACCAATACCTGAACCGAGATATCGACCTGCAATTTATGATAAAGCCTCATGATTAGAGTCTGTGTAGACGTACTCGCACGCGTTATTAAGAAAGCTAATCACTGTTTCTTGATCAGTACGGGCGTTAAATGTTCTGGAATACCATCTAATTGGATAACGTTACACCCAAGCTTATAAGCAAACTCTACAGATTCTCCAGCGCCCAGTGCATTATAAAAACCTGTTGCAAATTTGACGGCTGCTTTATCGCCAATCGCTTGATTCATTCCAATGACATAGGGGATATATTTGGCGATCGCACTTGCTTGCACTTCCGAGTAACAAGCGTTGAGAACAATACATTCAATTGTGGTGGAGAATAACTCAAAGAGTTTAGCCAGGGCTTCTGTGTCCACTAATTTCAAATTTCCCGCTTTGTTCTCCAGGGCCAAACCATCATCCTCTGAACCGTGACCGCTAAAATGAACGATTTGGGGTTTAAAGTCCAACAGTGCTTGGTAAACATCCTGAACGCGCACAGCCCAGCGTTGCTTCAAGTCAAATAGCTCCCGTTTTTTGGCTCTTTGCAATCCCGCATCAATTTCTCGTACCTCTTCATCTAATCGTAAGGGTGTGGTGTTTTGGGGATTAGATGCCAAAATTAAAATTATTTTTACAGCAGAATTGTGAGTTTCTGTTTGTGCTTCTTTCTGCTGTTGTTGTTGACCATAATTTGTGATATCACCACCGATTTGTTCAGCATTTACTGTATCTGCATTGACTAAACCGCCACCAAATTGAGCATTTTGTAAATTGAAATTAGATTCTTTTTTAGAACCTTGTGGCATGGTATCTCCTTGGTTATTATAATTTTCTGCGTAAAATTTAGGGGTTTGTAGTGCCGTATTTACCATATTTTCTAAACTACGAATTCTGCTATCTTTTTCTTCTAGCAATAATTTAATTTTTCGCTCTGGCAAGCCTTTTATCTTGTTATAAGTAGCGAAATATTCTGAACTCAGTTCAGACTTATCAGAGGTAGCTGCGGTTTTGGCACGAAGTAAAAATTTATCTTCACCTCGTACTTCCATGCCGACAATTCGCAAGTCAGCATCAGGGTGATTTTCTGCTAGCTGCTTAAATGAAATTGCGATCGCTCTGGGATCAACATCTTGGTTATGGTATAAATCCAGGGTGTCAAATATTGGTTTGATAAAATCCCCAAACTCCCCATCTGCAAAAACTTCTTTATGGTTATCTGGTTTGCGAAGCGGATCAGGTTTCTCTTTGGTGGGGAGTCGCATATAAACGTATTCACACCGTACACCATCAAATTTGGTGTCAGTAGTAATACCCCAATCTTGAATGTATACCCCAGTGAGCGTAGCCCCTGTCAAATCCGTGCCGTTAAGTTGTGTCTGTACTAATTTTGCTCTGGATAAATCTGCATCTTGTAAGTTGGCTTCGCTCAGATCTGCACCAATAAAACTGGCATCTACCAAATTAGCTCCTTGAAAATTTACACCTCGTAAATCGTCACGGTCAAAATTCTTCTCTTGCCCCTGACCTGTAACTAACACCTGACGTGCTTGTGCATTTTGCAGGTAAGTTGTGCCAAGGCGAACACGGTCAAGCATCTTTACTTGGTGAAAGCAGGTGCGGATAAGAATAGCACCTCGGAAATCTGTACTTTTTAGTTTGGCTTGAGTGAAATTAGCATCAGTTAAGTCTGCACCCCGAAAACTTGTGCCACCTGTAGCGGCTGCGGCAACAGCAATTTTTTGAATCCAGGTAAATTTTTCAGCGCCTTTTGATGCTTGCCAAGCAATGTAACTTCCTAACACAGAAATAATGGCAGTAGTCGTAGTTGATTCTATCGTAGGTAAATTTGCTGCTGAAACTATAGCCAGTATAAAACTTCCAAATATAGCTATAGGTACAGAGTTAAGTATCATTATAATTACAGTCTGAGCCAAAGCTATAGCTGCAAGACTAGTGGCAATTGAAGATAATGCTCCTATACCAACAAAAAATGCTTGGCTAATTGCAGTAATATGTCCAATTAAAGCTAAAGCAATCAGTAAACTGGGAACTAGTACTAATAATCCTAAAAGTAAACCGTAGAGAAAATCTTTCCAGAAAGTAATTCCAATAAAAATTGATAAAGAAAATAAGATAAATGTATTAGATATAATAGCAATGTCTGTGGTTTTAGGATGCAAAGTAAAATAAAAAGCAAAAATACCACCTAGTCCTGCAATAATTCCTGCTAAAGCTACTAACAACAGTGAAAATACAACTAAGTAAAATATTTTAATCGATTGTAATCCAGAATTTGTATAACTAAAGTTTGCCTCTTTTAAGATAGCTTTTGTAAAGCTTGCGCCTCTAAGATCAGCACCCTGAAAATTAGCACCACTAAGGTCTTCACCCTTAAAAGACTTTCCACATAGATTCTGTCCAGAAAAATCTTTAAACATTTATTTATGGTTCTTAGAGGATGTTTGAAAAGTCGGAAAGGGTGTAAAAAAGCTCTCTCAGTATAAGCTGTGAATAAATAATAGACAGCACCGAGAGAGTAACATGAGTAAAGCATACCCCAGCAACCTGACCCACGCCCAATATGAATTTCTGAGTGACCTGATTCCAGAGCAAAACCAGGTGGACGCAAGCGTGAAGTAGATATGTGGGAAACGACTCAAATATATAGAACCCATTTGACATCTTTTACTGTCTTGAAGTAAAGTGACTGCAAAAGTCGTATCCAGTAGTTATGCCATACTCTAGCAGCCTGACAGACGAAGAGTGGACAATCCTTGAACCCTTACTGCCTCAGATATTACCCTCTAAGAAGCAGACCAGACCGCCTAACTGGACAAAGCGAGAAATTTTGGATGGCATCTTCTATCAACTCAAGAATGGCTGCAATTGGCAAGACTTGCCCAAAGACCTACCTCCCTACTCGACAGTCTATTGGCATTACAAGCAATGGCGAGACCAAGGAGCGCTCGACAAACTGATGAGCATTTTACACGCTCAAGTGCGTGAACAGGTTAAAAAAAACCCAAGTGGACAACGTTGCTGATTATCGACTCGCAAGCCGTAAAAAACACCTGTAATGCCAGCGCTGCATCAAAGGGATATTGTTTCTACAAATCTACGAATGGTATTAAAAAGCATCTAGCTGTTGATACTCTGGGGTTTCCCTTGTTCACTCATTGCACCAAAGCGAATGTATCTGATGATCAGGGTTTGATTGAGATGTTGACTAAAAACATCAATTATTTCAAATCCAAGCCTGTCAATATTCCCAAAATCACCATCCTACTAGATCACGGTTATCACCCTGAACATCTGAGGGCAGAATTAAAAAAGGTTTATCCCCAGATTATGACGAAAATCAGGTTTCAACTTTCGCCAAAACCATCAAAACAAGAAAAAAAGGAATTAGGGAAATCTGGGTTTGTTCCGGTTGCAGCCAGGTGGGTGATTGAACGGTCAAATGCTTGGATGGAGAGATGCAAAATTCTCGTCAAGAACTTTGAGCGAACTCTACCTAATGCGACTGCCAAGGTTAATCTTCGTTTTATTCGGTTGATGGTTCAGAGGCTTGCAGCCTCTTCTTAGATGTCAAATGGGTTCTATAGTTCACATTATTTGTGTTTTTCTCTACAATCTTCAATACATTGTTGACGATTAGATTCAGGTTTGAGAAAACAATCTGATTGACATATTACTAATAGTAGGTTCTTGGGAAGATCTCCGACTCTTAAAGGAATTCCTGAAGCTTCTGAAAGAATAAAATTAGAATCAAAATTTCTAGTAAATGATGCTGTATTTGATGTATTTTTTGCTTCAAAAGGAGGTTCTGTATTATTAAAGGATTTAATCAAATTTATACTAGCAGCTTGAGCTTCTTCAAGTGATTTAATCCAAACTTGGAATAAGTGCTTCTGTTCAGGAGTGTAATTATCCCATTCGGAGCCTTGTAATTCTTCGCTCATAAAATTAATTGTGTATTAAATAGTAGGTTGCAGCATCCAATTTTGTTCTTTGGATACAGATATACCACGAACAATGCCGTAAACTCAACGCTTTTAAGCACATTTATAGTGTAACCACCGTTGTTCCTCCGTACCGTTTGCGGTTTAGGGTCTAGTGTCACTCCCTTAAATGCTGGAATCTGCATTCTTAGCGAAAAGCCCATCTATAATTAATATTTTGACGTTAAATCCATTCGTGAACAACAAGAATTTGAGCCTCTGGACTGAGAAACTGTAACATCTGACATACTAAACTCTGAATCATCAGCTATTCCTAACGCCACCATCAGAAAAAAGAATGTGGGGATCGCTTGCTCTATTCTTCACGATTTGTTACAAAAGTATAAAGAACTTCTAGAGACCCAAAACTTCATGTTCGGCGGACTTACTGGTTTAAAAGATTCCAAAGAGACGGATTGGGGAGAGCGGATGCTCAATACAGTCGCCAGTCAAACGATTCGCCACTTGTTTACCCAAAGCGAGTCAGTAGAAGTCTTTGTGCGCTGCTATCCCTCCAGCAAACTCTTGCAAGGCAGCATTGATAGCTTTAAGATGAGCGGTACTGGCTTGGTGATTCGCAAGGATTTCTTGGTCGAGGAAATGTCCTTTGAAACCGATGCAGTTGCCATTGACTTCGGTGGGGTTCTGAGTGGTAAGCTGAACCTGAAGCAACCGACCCAGGCGATCGCCCACGTAGTATTATCAGAAGCAGGGATTAACCAAGCCTTCAATGCTCAACTGGTGACACAGCATCTGGTTAACCTCACTGTACCCTCCCTGACAGAAATATCCGGCGGTCAACCAGTTTCCTTTACCGATATTCAAGTAGAACTCTTAGCAGATAATCGTCTGCGGATGTTCGCAAAAGCAGATTTAAATAATGGAGAAATCGTCCCACTGAGGATGGTGATGACTGTAGCAGTGGAAAGACGGCGGCGGATTTCCTTTAAAAACCCCCAAATTGAACTGGAATCAGTCCCAGAAGCCCAACGGGAAGTCTCCCAAACATTGAGTATGGCGCTGGCGGAAATTTTAGATAATATGGTTGACTTGGATCGCTTTGACCTGGATGGTGTGAAATTGCGACTTAATCGTTTAGAAACTGAAGGTAAAAGATTAATTTTCAGTGGATATGCAGAGATAGAACGTATTCCCCGCAATCCTTAAATCAGTTATCAGTGAACAGTGATAACTGATAACTGATAACTGTTAACTGTTATCTTCCCACACCGACATATTGGAAACCAGCCTTGACCATAGTTTCAGGGTCGAGGAAGTTCCGACCATCAATGATCACAGGATGGCTCATCAATTTTGCCATTTTAGTGTAATTTAAACTGCTAAACTGTTGCCATTCGGTGACTAATACTAAAGCATCGCAACCGTCGGCTAGTCTTTCTGCATCGGTTTCTACTAACACGCCCGTGAGACCATGACGTAAACCTGTTTGGGACACAATGGGGTCGTAGGCTTTTACCTTAGCTCCTAGTCGGTTAAGCTGCTCAATCAAGTTGAGTGCTGGCGCATCCCGCATATCATCGGTATCTGGTTTGAAGGTTAAACCCAGAAGTCCTACTGTTTTACCTTTGAGAATTTTGAGAACTTGTTGCAGTTTTTCTAAAGCAATCAGGCGTTGGCGCTCGTTGACACTCACAGCAGCTTTCATAATCTGAGCTTCATAGCCATAGTCTTCAGCTGTGTGAATCAGTGCGGAGACATCTTTGGGGAAGCAGGAACCACCCCAACCAATACCAGCGTTTAAGAATTTGTTCCCAATGCGAGAATCTAAACCGATACCTTTTGCTACTTGGGTAACATCCGCACCAACGCGATCGCAAATATTCGCAACTTCATTAATAAAGCTGATTTTGGTGGCTAAAAAGGCATTAGCAGCGTATTTGATCATCTCTGCGGAACTCAGGTCTGTGGATAATACAGGCACTGGTGGTAAAGATTTATCAGCAGCATACTGGCGTTCGACAATTGGTGTATAGAGTTCTTTCATTAAGGCGATCGCTCTTTGACTATTCCCGCCTAAAACGATACGATCTGGGTTAAAGGTATCATAAACTGCCGAACCTTCACGTAAAAACTCTGGGTTACTAACCACATCAAATTCAGGTAAATCTTCCGGTGATTTGGACTCAATTGGTACACCACCTGCGGGGACGAGAGTTTTTTGACGTTCTGCAATCCCATCTAAAACAATCATTCTTACCCAGTCACCAGAACCAATTGGGACTGTAGATTTATTGATAATTACCTTATAACCGCCGTTGAGATTTTCCCCAATCCCACGAGCCACAGCTTCCACATAGCGGGTATCACTTTCGCCAGTGGGTAAAGGTGGTGTTCCCACAGCAATAAATAGAACTTCCCCGTGGGCAACTCCGGCGGCGATATCTGTAGTAAAATGAATCTTCTCTGCTTTAATAGCAGACTGCATAATTTCTGAAAGTCCCGGCTCAAAAATGGGGGACTGCCCAGATTTCATTAATTTAACTTTTTCTTCATTATTATCTACGCAAATCACATCATGGCCGATATGAGCCAAACAAGCACCTGTAACCAAACCAACGTAGCCAGTACCGATTACGCAAACACGCATTTAGTGTAAATCCTCACTTTTTCAAGGTTAGCTTTCGCAAAAACAAGTGTCAAATATGACAATTGTTTTTCACTGGTAAGACCAGTCAAAAGAAGCAGGGGAGCAGGGAGAAGACCCAGGCGGAGCTTTGTACCCCTTCCCCCATACTTCTTCAGTAACTATGGCACAGGCTACTAGATCAACCTGCACAAATATTTCTAGCAGCGTTTATGGCTACCACCAAACCAATTCTAGGTATGAGCTGTCATGACTTCGCCTGCGGTGCGGCTTTGCCGATCGCGGAAATCTGCTACTGTTAGTTTTAAGCCTTCTTGTAGGGGAATCGTCGGTTCCCAATTTAACAAAGTTTTAGCTTTAGTAATATCAGGTTGACGACGACGGGGATCATCAGAAGGTAGTGGCTCAAACTTAATTTTTGCGTCCGGGTTGACCATATTCTGTACAGCTTCAGCCAATTCCAAAATTGTGTATTCCCCAGGATTTCCCAAATTCACAGGGCCAACGTAGTCACCATTCATCAGGCGGATAAACCCTTCTACTAAGTCAGAAACATAACAGAAACTCCGAGTTTGGGAGCCATCACCATACACAGTTAAAGGATTACCCTGTAAAGCTTGCACAATGAAATTACTCACCACCCGTCCATCATTTTCTAACATTCTCGGCCCGTAGGTATTGAAAATCCGGGCGACGCGAATCTCGACTTTATTTTGTCTGTAGTAATCAAATGCCAAAGTTTCGGCAATGCGTTTCCCTTCGTCGTAACATGAACGGATACCGATGGGATTAACGCTACCCCGATACTCTTCGGTTTGGGGATGAACTTCTGGATCACCGTAAACTTCGCTAGTTGAAGCCAAAAAGAACCTCGCCTTCACCCGTTTAGCTAGTCCCAACATATTCATTGTCCCCATGACGTTAGTTTTCACAGTTTTCACAGGGTTGTACTGATAATGTACGGGAGAAGCGGGACAGGCTAAATGATAAATTTGATCCACTTCTAAGCGAATTGGTTCTGTGATGTCATGGCGAATCAATTCAAAATTGGGATTATTGATCCATTTGAGGATATTATTTTTATGGCCTGTGTAAAAGTTATCTAAGCAAATAACCTCATGTCCTGCGGGTATTAACCTATCAATTAGATGGGAACCAATAAACCCACTACCGCCTGTGACTAAAATTCTCATAGTTTCCCAGTAACTTTATAAATAATTATATTTGCTTTTTAACACTACGTTAGAGTACCAAGTTTTGAGTCACAAATAGATAAATTGTGACACCAGTGAGATTACAATGTATCAAATATAGCCTGAATATAGTTGTATTTGGGTGAGAATTCATCAAATATTTAACCTCGTGATTTTACTCAAGGTTAGTGAAAGCAGGGAATAGGGTTTAATGATCTGTTTGTGTCCGAACCTGATTGGCGATTGCTATAAGTAAAAAACAGCCGATTTATGGATTAACTAATCAATGTGGGTGAGGAAATATCTGGGATGAAAATTTTCTTTTGACTGTCTTGGGGTTCTCCCAACATCACAATAGAGCAGGTAAGTTGTCCAGCTAACTGGGTAGTCATATCGCTGATAGCTAACCCACCAGCATGGGAACGATTACGAATAAAAGGTAATACGACTAAATCATATAATCTGGCTGCCTGTAAAATTGCTTGGGTAGCATTTTCATGGGCGATAATTTGAATGTCTGGGGGATTAACCAGGTCTAATTGAGAGATTAATTCCGTGAGGTGCGATCGCGCCAGCGCTGATTTGTCAGTTCGCTTGGAGGCGATTTCGGGGGAATTGCTCCGGCTATGATTTCGCCACCCACGAGGTTCACTGCTGCATATATGAAGGACAGTAACTTGGGCTTGATTAGCCTCAGCTAGCATTTGGGCGAATTCTACAGGTTGCAATGGTGAGGCTGTTAAATTTTCTATTGGTACTAAAATACGTTGAATTTTTTTGGGTGAGTCCATCAGGCGTGTCACTGCTACAGGACAATGAGCAGACCAAATGACGTTATCAATGACATTACCAAACAACCTCGCTCTGAATCCAGTGTGTTTACCCCAACCCATGAGAATTAAACTGGCTTGTTGTTCACGCGCGGCGCGACTAATACCTAAAGCAAAAGCATCATCAATTCGCAGTAATGGTTCTGCTTCTACTCCTAATAATCGACTTTGGGCTGTGGCTTTTGCTAGTAACCGTTGACTACGGCGCAGAGAAGCTTCTAACTGTGGTGCATCCATTTGGGCAGCAGCTGTGGCGATCGCCAATGGTATAATTTTAGCCTCGGCTTGATTGGCTAATAATGCCGCCATTTCCATCAAATACTGCTGAGTTTGAGGATTATACAGAGGTACAACTATCGTCACCGGAAGGTACTTTGTTTCTGTAGTCTCCTCCGATTCACTAGTCGCAGGTGCTTCTGGAACTGCTGTAACCACTAAAGCCCTGGCTGTCTGATTGGTCATCCATAGCCCTAACAGTGCCGTCACCACCATTAGCACCACCACACTATTTAAAACTGCTTCTGGTAGCAAACCAGCCCGATAACCCACAAAAGTAGCAGCTAAAGTTGTACCCATCTGAGGGATTGATAGCGACCATATAGTTAACACTTCTCCCCAGTTGTAGCCGTAAAGCAGTTTTGTACATAAAGCCGCCAGGAATTTGCTGCTGATTAAACCCACTACAATCAACACCGTTAATTCCAGGGTGGTAACTGTCGCCGATAGGTTAATCATTAACCCAAAATTAACTAAGAAAATAGGAATAAATAGGACACTACCAATAAATATCAGCTTGTTTTTTAGTGGTCCCTCACCCACGCCTGTGTTAACTACTAAACCTGCTAAAAATCCGCCAATAATTGGTTCTATGCCAATAAATTGAGCGCCTACCACCGCTAGAAATACGGTGAACAACACAAATAACAACTTATTGCCTTCATCGTCTCCACATCGCCGGAAAAATTCTTTCCCTGCCCAATCACATCCGGCTAAAATAATTATGGTGTAAACACTCAACCACATTGATAAGGGCAGTAATTCATCTAACTGAAATATCTCAGTGCTATTCCTAGTTAGACAAATAGCTAATACCAGCACAGCACTAAGATTAGTAAAAACCGTGCCTCCCATTGTGACAGTGACTGCTTCGTTATGATTGATGACCCCCAGACGACGGAGAATAGGATAGGCTACCAGGGTATGAGAAGCCAATACAGAACCCATTAACAGCGCCCCATTCCACCCCAAATCAAATATCTGTCCTATGAAGATACCAATGATTAAGGGGAAACTAAAGGTAAGAAGACCAAATCCCAAGGAGCGTTGTTTGCGGCGGCGGAAATGCTTGATTTCCACTTCTAAACCTGCTACAAACATCAAATAAAGTAAACCAATATCTGATAGCAAGCTGGGAATTGGTGATTCTGTGTGAAAAAAGTTCCAGCCTGATGGACCCAATACCACCCCAGACAAAACTAAGCCGATTAATCCCGGTAGTCTCAGTCTCTCAAACAGGATGGGTATGACTAAAATCACCACTACCAACACAGCAAAGGCTACTATTGGTTCCTGGCTGAGAACTTGAGAAGTTGGTTCCACGGCAAGAACTTGTAATATTAATTCCATAGATTGGACTTTTAGGAGCGACGTAAAATTAGAATTATTTAGTAGAAAGGGGAGTTAAAATTGACTGTTGAAGTAACAGCTACCCAGATAAAAAATTCACAAATGTTTATTGACATTACTGAGCTAACTGTCTAATAATTAGCTGCCTATGGATGGATTTGACTTAAAATAAACCGTAAGCGATCGTAATCATCTTTTAATAAAACGCTGAGAGTTCGTCCAGCTTTAGTTAGCCATTGTTTGTCAGTTTTGCGTAACTGGTAAACATGACGAATAGCTGCTGCTGTTAATGCTTCCACTGGCGCACCAGTTATGGTTAGTAACGTCCGCAAAAAATCTAGTTCCTCAGTGAATTTGATGATGGCTTCTGGTTCACAGAGATAAACTGCTTGGTGAATTTGCGGAGGACGAGGTGGCAAATACTGATATATCCCTTGGTTAGTGCCTAAAGACTGGGAGGAATGCCGAAACCCTACAATTACAGCCCGAAATTCAGTTTTCAGCATGGCAAAAATTTGGGGTTGTTCCTCGCGTAAATCTTGCAATGATAAACCCAGGGCTACAGCCCGATGTACTGAATCTATAGGCATGGTTGTGGCGTTATACAACACAGCATAAATTTCATTACCTGACTCTTCATCAACAGCACGTACCCAACTACCAAAAGGCGGCATGGGAGGGAAACTCAAGTCTTCTGGTTCCAAACATTGTGCTAAAAATTCAGTAGAAGTAGTTTCGATTACTTCCGCAATGTGGTTGGGATGGCGATCGCTTGTGGCAAACTGTGGTAAAGGTAGACGCATTTTAGTGATTTTTCCTTAGCCATGAGATTTGCAGTAATTAGTCACCAGTTTTTTTACTGACTGAATGACTAATAACTGATAACTAATGACTATTCGTCTATTTACCTTTTCTTCCGGCTGTCAGTTCTACCGGTTCTAATTCTGAGAGGCGAAAGGTAATCATTTTATCCCAGTTGCCACCTTCAAATATTACAGCTACCTTGCCATCACTGATCCGTTGTACAAGTCCTTCGTAGCGATAATAAGTGTCTGCGGGATTCTTGACGCGAACTGTTGATCCAGGCAGAATCATAATGTTTACCCTCGCTAGTTTACTATTAATAGCTTAATACCTATTCTTAGTCTACAGTTAAGGGTCTCTAGTTCCTAGCCTATTGAATAATGGAGATGTTCCCAAAATAGGATTTTTGCCAGAAATCTTAACCTTCAGGGAAAATACTATATAGGAGAATACTTCATGAATTTTAATAATGACCGGAACTACACAGCAGCTACCCTTAGCAACCTTAGAAAAATTTGTTTGGACTTGGCAGGACTATAAAATTCAATATACCGTCATGGGTACTGGTCGCCCTTTGGTACTGGTTCATGGCTTTGGTGCTTCTATCGGTCACTGGCGGAAAAATATTCCGGTTTTAGCTGATGCAGGTTACCGGGTTTTTGCTTTGGATCTTTTGGGCTTTGGTGGTTCGGATAAAGCACCAATTAATTACACTGTGGAAGTGTGGGTACAACTACTGAAGGATTTTTGGGACGCACATATCCAGGAACCTGCGGTATTTGTGGGTAATTCCATTGGCGCACTTTTAAGCTTGATGGTATTGGCGGAATATCCCGAAATTTCGGCTGGTGGTGTTTTAATTAACTCTGCTGGTGGTTTGAGCCATCGACCCCATGAATTAAACCCAGTTTTACGGATGGTGATGGCAGCTTTTAACAAATTTGTGCGATCGCCCATTACAGGTAAATTCGTCTATAATCGCATTCGTCAAAAATCCCAAATTCGTCGCACCCTATACCAAGTCTACCACAACCGGGAAGCCGTCACAGATGAATTAATTGATATTCTTTATACCCCATCTTGTGATCCCGGAGCGCAGGAAGTTTTTGCCTCCATCCTCACAGCCCCTCCTGGCCCCACTCCAGAGGAACTATTGCCCAAAATCACACGTCCATTATTAGTAGTTTGGGGTGCAAATGATCCTTGGACACCAATTACTGGGGCGAAGATTTATGAACAGGCCAGGGAGAATGGCAAAGATATCAAGATTGTTCCCATTCCTAACGCTGGTCATTGTCCCCACGATGAAGTTCCAGATATTGTTAACGCCCAGATTATCGCTTGGTTAGAGCAAAAACAATAGTTGAGCCTACAGATGCCCACTCTGGGCATCTATGGAGATAGATGCAAAGACTATTTTCTGCTCAATACAATCCATATTTGTGTAGAGAAAGTCATCATACTGGGTGAATACTTCTTACATTTGTTAATTACAGCTTGACAAAATCAAACTCAGATGGTGGTGTAATGAAGCTTGATATAGATAATCAAGAGGTGATTTGCCTCAGTCATTATCCTGATGTTTCCCAGTTAGGCTATAAAATCATTCAAGAACTAGGACGCAACGAAGTCGAGGGGCGCATTACTTATCTAGCTCAGGTTTGTAACTCTAATCAACAGGTAGTCATTAAAGAGTTCAATATTGCCATTACCAGTACTGACCTGTCGGGTTTAAAGACTTATGAACGTGAAATTCAAATCTTGCGACAACTTAATCATCCTCGTATTCCCCGCTATATAGAATCCTTTGAAACGACAAAAAATTTCTATTTAGTACAGGAATATAAAAATGCTCCATCACTAGGGTTACGACGCAGCTATAACCTGGAAGAAATCCAAAAAATAGCGATATCAATTTTAGAGATATTAGTTTATCTGCAACAAAGAGACGACTCAATTATTCATCGGGATATTAAACCAGAAAACATCTTGGTTGATGAAAACCTGAATGCTTACCTAGTTGATTTTGACTTGGCGAGGTTGCAGGGAGTGAAAACAGCCCTCAGCAGCTTTGCTTCTGGAACCCCTGGTTTTATGCCTCCAGAGGAACAGCTTGGCTATCCTCTCACCCAGGCTTCAGACCTGTATAGTTTAGGTGTCACACTGATTTGTTTACTAAGTGATACTCGTTCCATTGATATTTGTAAGTTAATAGATCACAAATATCGCTTTAATTTCCCAAAACCCTTGACCCAAGTTAATCCGCGTTTGAAATGCTGGTTAATGAAATTGGTAAAACTTAAGTGTAAACACCGCTATAGGAATGCTTCTCTAGCTTTAAAAGCACTTGAGAAAATTTCAGTTAGTTGTATGCATAGTAACACAGATACTTTAATGGCGGCAATTAAACTGAGACAAAAAACAGTTGTAATTTCCCTAGCCATAATTAGTATCATTGCAGCCGCAGCTACAACTGTGATCATTCCCCTCCCAGGAGGTATAGTCAACCGGATGGAAATCATGAAGTCGGGAGTAGGGAGTAGGGAGTAGAGGGTGTGGGAGGTGTGGGGAGTGTGGGGAGTGTGGGGAGTGTGGGGAGTGTGGGAGGTGTGGGGAGTGTGGGAGGTGTGGGAGGTGTGGGAGGTGTGGGAGGTGTGGGAGGTGTGGGGAGTGTGGGAGGTGTGGGGAGTGTGGGAGGTGTGGGGAGTGTGGGAGGTGTGGGGAGTGTGGGAGGTGTGGGGAGTGTGGGAGGTGTGGAGAGTTAATCGAGTAACCAATCATCTGGATGGGTAATCATATTTACTAACCCACTAAGGACTTGATTGTAAGTTCCGTAAAGTTCTCTTCCTTGTTCGACCGTGAGATACTGACATTTAACGGCAAACTTTAACCAAACTTGAGTTTCTGCCGCTTCTGCCTCGCAATCATTCAGTTTAGCCACAAAAGCTGCCTTATATCGGCGTTTTCTCCAAGCTTCTGCTAAATTAGCGCAGACTGAACGGGAGGAGCGACGAATTTGATCCGTCAATGAATATTTTTCTTCAACTGGGAACTTTTTAGAACATTCAAAAATTTGCATCGCTGTTTCAAATGCCAATTGATAAATGGCTAAATCCTCATGAGTTCTAAAATACTTTTTCCCTTTTTCTTCCATCATCTTTAATTGCAATCATTCTCCTCTTTATCTTCCCACACTCCCCACACCCCCCACACTCCCCAATTCCCTACCCAATGGCGAGTTCTAACAAACCAGGAGGGGGAGTAATTTCAATGCGACGGGAGGGTAAATCTACCACGGGGGCGATCGCCTTAACGAAGGGTATCAAAAGTTTCTTCGGTGATTGCGGCTGTGATGTTTCTGACTCGACATCTGGATTTTGCTGATGTAGTTTGACTTCCAATAAAAAATTACCAGCAGGAATTACATCTACCACCTCCCCCACCAGTTCCCCAGATTCCTGCATAAAAACCAACATCCCGATTAAATCGGTGACATGATATTCATCTTCACCCAATTGGGGGCGATCGCTAGCAGGAACCATCAACTTATAATCACGTAAAGCCTCAGCATCATTGCGATTTGTCACCCCAGCCAAAGAAATGATACAAAGATTTTTCCCTTCCACATAGCGTCCCGACAACAACTCCACAGGTTGCGGTTCCTGATCCCCAGGATGCCATAACCAACGAGTCCCCGGAACCTCAAACCGCTCCGGAAAATCCGACTCCGGATAAACCCGCAACTCCCCAGACAAACCTTGAGGAGCGACAATCTTCCCAATTTCCAACCATTCATCGGCATTGGGGACTGGGTTGAGAAACTTCCCCCCTGCTCCCTGCTCCCTGCTCCCCTGCTTCTTCTTGGCGACCTTTGCGCCTTGGCGGTTCGTTTTCATAACTTAAGCACTCACAACAGCACGCTGATAAACCCCTTCAGCCACCTGAGCCAAACGCTGCATACCCGTAACAATTTCCTCATCACTACCAGTCAAACTAATGCGTAAACACTGATGCTTGTGTGGCCATTCTTCTCGCAAACCAGGGAAAAAGCTACTACCAGGAACAACAATCACACCCACCTGCTTCAGTTCCTGGTAAAATTCCCAATCAGTAATCGGTAAATCCTGGAGCCACAACCAAGCAAAAATTGCACCTTCACCGCGATGGAGGAACCAAGGTAAATCCTTGGGCATTGATGTATCTAAAGTATCTTCCAGCAAAGTAAACTTCTTCTGGTAGAAGGGACGAATCACATCAACAGCGATTTGAGGTAAAGCACCAGAATTAATGGCGATCGCCGCTATAGCCTGTCCATAGCGTGAGGGGTGAATACACAAATTTGTTTGGAAGCACTCCAACACTTGGATCATGCCTTCATCACCAATTGCCACACCGATGCGTTCTCCGGGTAAACCCACCTTAGATAAACTCATGCAGTGCAAAATATTACCACCAAATACAGGTGTCATTTCTGTAAAATTCAAAGCTGGGAAAGGCGGCGCATAAGCCGAGTCAATTAATACAGGCACATCGTGAGGTGCAGCTAAAGCCGCAATCTTTTTCACCTCATCATCGCTCAGAACATTACCAGTGGGGTTACAGGGACGAGAGAAAATCACGCATCCGGTGCTTTCTGAAATTGACAGTTGGCTGAAATCTGGACGATATTTAAATCTGTGTGCGGCTGCATCAATATCTAAAGTTGGTTTATAGGCGATTAAGGCTTCTGGCACTAAAGAAACACCGCCATAACCCGTATAGTCGGGACTGAGAGGCAAAACGATTTCCTTCAATTCGCCGTTACTTGTGTAACCACCGAAGGCATTGGCAGCGTAGAAATAAAGGCTTTGACTACCGGGGGTAATTAAAATATTGCGATCGCTCAAGTTTAAACCATAGCGCTTGTTAAAGTCATTGGCGATCGCCTCAATTAAAGGTCCATAACCCTGACTAGAACCATAACGACAAACCACCTCACCATACTCAGAACCAGCCAGCAACTCCGCCGTACAGTCCCGCCACAACTGTTCCACCTCCGGCAAAATCAACGGGTTCCCAGCGCTCAAATTCATAAATTCTTGCCCCGCCCCAGCCTTTAACGTTTCGATAATGTCCTTCATAATCGCTCTTACGCCAGTTAGGTTAGACATTTGAGCGCCAATTTTAGTTAGGGCAGGGTTCATATCAGTTATCAGTTATCAGTTATCAGTTATCAATATAATATAGCGGTATCCAATTATATAAAGGTACATCATAGCCCCCTCCTCGCGCGCCTACGGTGTACACACAAGTCCTATCAAGTTACCTCATCACGTTTTGATCCCTCCTAGCCCTGTTTGAGACGGGGGGAATTAGAATCAAAGTCCCCCTTTTTAAGGGGGATTTAGGGGGATCAGATCACTTGTGTGTACACGGTAGTATCCAAAATAAAATCAGTTGGGTTGACTGTTTTGAGTGTTAAACTTTGACAGCGATTAATCTCTTATAACAAGTGATAAAATAACCACTATGAGAAGTTTCGGCACAAGAAGGGTAGAGGGCAAAAGAGGAAAAGTATAAAGGGCTACTAAAGAATCCTCCCGACGGCACAAACAACACGAAAACCAAGAAAGTCGATGATGAAGTCGCGCCCCGCCCTAAGATAATTGAGGCGAGACGCAGAACGGCAGATAGTAGGATTGTTGAACCAGGAACCGCCCCGCAGAACGGCAGATCCTTGTTTTTGAGAAAGGTTATCATTGTCATTAAACCATGCACTACCATCTGTTGGCGCACCTTCATAATTATCGTGCCAATCGTCCAGACACCATTCCCAGACATTCCCGTGCATATCGTATAGTCCAAAGTTGTTAGCTACCTTAAAACTGCCCACAGGTGTAGTCTCCTCTCTGTAGGTTCCTTTTACACCCTTGCCATAAATGGAAGTAGCATCATAGTTAGCCAGTTCTGATGTGATTGTCTCACCAAAGTGAAATGGGCTAGTAGTTCCGGCACGACAGGCATATTCCCATTCTGCTTCACTAGGTAAGCTGTACTGCTTTTTGGTATGGGCAGTCAGACGCTGACAAAACTCCACTGCATCATACCAAGAAACTCGCTCTACAGGTCTTTGCTCCCCTTTAAATTTCGATGGGTCAGGCTTCAGTTCCCTATTTACTTGCGGGAGAGCGGCTACAGCCCGCCACTGTGCTTGAGTAATGGGGTATTTACCCATAAAGAATGGGGAAACTGTGACTTCATGCTGAGGTCTTTCTCTATCAGAACTTTCAGCTTCATCTTTTGGTGAACCCATGAGGAATTTATCGCCGGGAATGGACACCATTTCTAAGGTGACATTACTGGGTAGGCTTTCGGTGAAATATTGGGCGGTTTTGGTTTCTTGCTTAATAATTTCCCCGCTACGGTTAACAGTGACGGTTTCAAACTTCTCAGTGGATAAAGCTAATGCTTCTGATGTGTGGGAAATTTTGTGCTGAATTTGCTCACCCATATCAGCATATTCTCCCCCTAATAGCTGTAAAGTTTCAGCCGTAATCCGAGCAAAAGGTAAATAATCCGGGTCAACCTCTACATCAGGATTAAACAACATTGCATCAAAATTTCTGACTGATTGTCTTAATTGCAACTGTCTATTAATAAACTCAGAAAGACAGAGAATGACATCAATAGTCTGACTTTTGCGTGTGATTTTGATCAGTTCTGCTCTCACACCAGGATAAAATTCGTAATTAACTTCTTCATTTACCTGATTTCTAGGTTGTTCTGCTGTTGGTTTAAGTAATCCACCCATCAAAACTTCTGCTAGATGAACCGCATGGGAGTCAGGTAATAGGGTTTGCTGAATCAGTCGAATTACAGGTAAACTGACAGGAACCGCCGCCATCATCCGCGCTAACTGACGAGATAGAGGGGAAGCAGCGGCCTGAAAACGACTTACCCTAGCTTTAGCAGAAAGCTGGTTGTCTTCGTCATCATTCACAGTAGCTTCAGACGTAATTTTTTCTGGGAGAAAAACTAACCCTGGTGTCCTACTTCCTCCTACCCCTGCTAAAACTTTTGCCCAGTTTTTCATGGGAAAAGATTCTAAGGTGATAATGGGTAAAGTTAAAGCTTGGGGAGAATTGAAGTCTTTATCTACAGGTGGGCGGGTTTTTAATAACCGAGGATTGGGAACGCCTGGATTTTCTGAGTACAATTGCACTTCCATTCCCCAGCCTAAAGCTGTCCGCAACCATAACCGTTCTGGTAATAACTGAAGTAAGGAAACTGGTTGCATTTTAGCCCAATCTCTCAACACCTTTAGTAAAGAGCCATCGTGCCAAATTGGTGATACACAGTCACTAACTAGCCAAATTAAACGTCTACCACTGGGATCATTCAGTTCTTTTAAACTGGCTTGTCGGTGTTTGAGATAAAGTTGTACTTCGCCCTCATTGCCCATTTTGATATGCCATAGGCTAACATTACGAAATGCTCCATGTCTCTCTAAAAGTTGCTGAAATTCTGTGATTATTTGTCGCCAGAGGGGATATCTTGCTGTTTCTTCAATCACTAAAGCGACTTCTAGCCATCGAGTCGAGACAGGTTGAAATATGGGAAGCCAGAAATCTTCTTCAGCAATGCTATTGATGGTTGCTTCTTCATCCAAAACCGTTTCGGTTAAGGAGGGGACTTTTCGCATTAATGGCCGGAGCGATCTACCTAATGCTAAATTATTTCTCAGTGCTAGGGGATCAGTAATTTTAAGTGGTAATCCCGCCGATGCAGATTCAGAACGGTAATTAGCGGGAGTATCTGCATAAACAGAGGCTGTATTTACTATTGGTTCAGCAATCTGTGTAGAATCAATGATCTCAGATTTGGGAGGTAATGAGATTATCGAGGAATTACCTTGATTTGGAAGTGGCTCAACTTCAGCAGTATCAAGTGACGGCTTAATTTGAACCATTAACCAGATAATATCTGCTAACTGCTGCGCCGTTAGGTTAATTTCTGCTTCTGCTAATTTAGGGTTTTCTTTTTCTGGCGGCGCAGACATATATCCTCTCAAACTAAGTTAGATAAATACTGTAATAATTTCTCGATAAATTTATCTTTATCCATCTCTGGAAAATCTTTTCTAGTGACGAGATAGATAACATTTAATAGCTGGTCGGTTGCTAATTGTCCTTTTTTTTGTAATTCTTGATATTTCTCGATAATCGGCTTGGCTTTTGCTAAAATGTCTTGGTCTTCTTGAAAGTGAGCCTGAACAATTTTTTTGATGCGTTCAGAGTCAGGGTCTGGCATAGTCAAGCGAATACAGCGACGTAAAAACGGCGGGGGAAAATCCCGTTCTCCGTTACTTGTGAGAATTACAAAGGGAAAAGCTGAACAGGGTATTTTTCCTCCTTCAATCTCTACTTCTTCATTTTCAGATGTAAACACTGTGACTTGAGCTTGCTGTTTTTTGATCCGAGCTAATTCGGGAATATCAAATTGCCCTTCTTCAAAAATATGCAGGAGATTATTGGGCAAGTCAATATCACTTTTATCAATTTCATCTATCAGTAGAACTCTGGGTTTTTTCTCTTGACTTTTGTATAAAGCTGTGCCTACTGCCCCTAAGCGGACATATTTACCAATATCGTCTCCTTGATTAGTTTCTGGCTTGTCTGTGCTATTGTCTGAACTTGGGGAATCGTGATGTTGTCTCCTGATACTCTGTAACCGTCCTACTGCGTCGTAACTGTAAAGACCCTCTGTTAAAGTAGAACGAGTTGTGATGTTCCATCGTAGGACTGGGCCTAATTTTAATTGATGTGCGATCGCGTAGGCAAGAGAGGTTTTTCCTGTCCCTGGTTTTCCTTCCACTAACAAAGGACGGCGCAAATATAGGGCTGCATTAACTAATTCTACTTCTTCATCTCGAATTTGAAACGTTGCCCCGCGTTTTTCTTCTTCAGTCTTTTCTCCTGCTGTCGAACTGAAACTACGCCAACTTGGTGCTGTAGGTAGGCGTTTAATTCCGTCATGGGGTTTACTGTCTTTTTTAAAGATTTTCCAGTCGTTCATTTGAGTTGATAGTTAGGAGTTACGCGGTTTGGATCATCCCAGATCAGGGAAATATGCTGATTTGATTTACAGCGTTGTTCAAAAATTTGGTTTGGAAGTTGTAATAAATGCTCAACTTCCAATAATTTATTAAGTTGTGTTTTACAATCACCGTCCTGGGGATCGCATCTTAACCAGAGCGCAATGGGTGTTCCCGTATAGTATAAAGCTGAAGCAATACTTACATAATCTGATTTTAAAACCGAACTCAGTTTCAAGCCCACAAACTTTTCATCTTGCAACCGACGAACGAGGGTATCAGCATTACAGTTAGAATAACTGGAGACAAATTGCTGGGAAGGATTCTTACATTTTTGCACAGCTATCCATTTCCTTTTCCATATCTCCTTGCGATCTCGATATTGAATACTGAGGCGGTCTAAAGATCGAATCCTAACTTGATATAGCGATCCCCAAAGAATTTGATGCTTTGGGTCTGCTATCCATTTATCTACATCTAAACATAGTAGAGAAGCAGGCAAAAAAAACTCAATAATTAATTTATCAACTTCTCTGATGCAATTAATTTGTCGTTGATAATTTCTGACTATCTCTTGGATTTGTTCTAAAGCATAAAGGTTTTCTGTTACTTGGCATTCTTCAAAATTCACCCCAGAATGTTGATTATTTAACGGGATTAAATCTGATTCAGAATTTTTAATAATTTCATCACTTGCCAACCAACCAGAAATTTGAAATGTATTGGGATAAGCATTATTGTCCTTGATAGAAACCATTAAATAACTTATATTAGATGATTCTTGATATTTCTTCTTAAAGTGATTAATTTTCTTAGTAAAGTCAGTTTGATTTATTCCATATTTTAAAAAATTAGCTCTTGCTACTTTTTTTATCTTATCTATTATTGATTTATATTTTATGCTATCTCTAATTAAGATACAGGCAACTAATCGAGAAATAAATTGCAAAATTACTAATTGTTTATCATATTCTTTTAGTATATCCAAAATTTCATCTAAACTCTCACTATTTAAGTCATCGTCATTTGCCAATTGTAATATAAAATCTTGATACGCTCGCTTAACACATCGCCCAAATAAGTCATCTTGTTGAGGTAATATATCTGTTAATTCCTCGATTAATTTACTATCTGTATTGTTTGATATCAGAACATATCTATTATAAGCGGTTAAATTACACTTTTTAATAGCTTCTAAAAAGCTATCAAATTCTTCTTGATGTTTTTCAAAATAGTCAAGAATTATATTGACTCTCTTATTTTTTTCCTGTCCATCAGTAAACTGATTCCGCACAGCAGGAAAATAATCAAGTGCTTCATCCAGTTCTGAAGCAGTTAAAGAGTTAATTAATGTTCTCAATTTGGGGCGGTCGTACTTCATTGACTACTAATCTACCTCCCAATAATCCAATAGTTTTGCCCATTTTCTTGTTGTCTTCGCAACCCAAATCGTTGTTCAGGAGATGAATTATTTCTCAACAATTGGTGCATATCTTGAAGCAAATCACGAGCATCTGCAAAATAACCATGACCTAGAAATGTTAAATCAATATTAGAAACTTCTACTGTATCTATGCCATTAACAACTGTAATCGGGGGAAAAAACCCAACACGGGGATGATCATGAATAATACCTGATGTTGCCAAAGCTTTATCTTTAGCAGAAATATAAAGAGTCGTGCGTTCAGCCAGATTTTGATAAGCTTGGGCTAATTCTTCAAAGATATCCGGATCAACATCAGGAGCAGCGAGAAAGATTTGTCCAAAGGAGATTTTACTCTCAGCTTGAACTTGAGCCAAAATTCGCTGCATTGCTCTAAGTAAGCCGCGATTTCCCATACTATGAGCAATAATATGGATTTTTTCTGCCCCACTCTTTTGCGCTAGGTTAAGTAAAAACTCAGCAATATATCTCTCACTGGCTTCAATCGTCGCCTCGTCTGCTGGATAGCTGGCTAGTTTTCCTTTTGACGGCCAGCTATAAAATGCCATAATCCCTGGAAATTGCAAATCTACCCCTATCTGCGCTGCTCGTAAAGCTGCATCCTCAAAACTGACGTTAAAACCGTGAATGAAGACTAAAGCCGAACGCTCATCTGGCTGATTTGCTTGCAACGTCTTTTGAATTTCGCTCCAAAAATTATTTTCCTGCAATAATTTCAGACTCTCTGGCTGGAGTTTGAGACGATCATCTGTAAGTGTTAACAATCTTTGCCAGAAGGGAGAACCAGTAGAGCCGATTTTATGAGACTTTGGTACTGCTACTTGACAAGTGCCATAGTGAAGCTGGCGATCGCGCTCTCCTGAAAATCCAAGGGATAGATCCTGTAGATTATTGGGTCTGCGGTTAGTCCCAAACCAAAGAGTATATAGGGTAGCTTTTGTTGACTGTGGGGAATCTGAATCTGGGGAAGATAGGAAATTTTGGGAAACAGCACGAGTCACCCTTGGTTCTACCACCTCTCGCTGAAGAAGCGATGTATCACGAGTGATAAAATGTGGCACTGCACTATCTGGCAAATTCAATAATTTAATTTCATTTCGACCAAGTTCAAAGGCACTGTAATATCCCCTACCAAATCCTAAACCTCGATAAAACCCTGCGGCAAATGTTACGGCAGAGCGATCGCCAATTTCTTTACTCATACCAACAACACAGCTAACTTTATCTGCTAGTGCATCGGCTTTCTCTAATGAAAAACAGGCATTAAATACCACACATTCTATCCGTCCCTGAAGCACAGCCAACAATTCTGCAAGTGTTTCTGGCGAAACTGACTGCGCTTGTCCTTGAGAGTTATTTAAAATAATTTCACCACTGGGACTACCGTGACCGCTAAAGTGGAGAATTAGCGGTTGATATTGCAGCAAATATTTAGACAGTTCTTCTACCTGAACGGCTCTTTCGACTTTAACTATATAGTTTTTTCCAAATTCTCCTTCTTGCGATCGCAGTCTAATTAGATTGGCTTCTTCCTCCAATTGCAGTCTGTCAGTACCGATGGGATTGGCGGCGAGAACTAGAATATCGCAGTTTTTATTTGGGGCTAAATTAGCTTGTGAATTTTCAGAACTCTCTAACTCCGAAACGTATTTATTATAAGCAGTTAAATTACACTCTTTAATAGCGTCTAATAATTTATAAATTTCTTCTTGATGTTTTTCAAAATAGTCAAGAATTATTCTGTCTCTCAGATATTTTTCCTGTCCATCAGTAAACTGATTCCGCACAGCAGGAAAATCATCAAGTGATTCATCCAGTTCTTTAGTGGTTAAAGCTTCGATTAATTGCCTAAATTTGCGGCGGTTATACTTCATTGACTACTTACCAACTTTACTACAAAGATACAACACAGTGCCGCTCACTGCCCATAGCATTTACAGTAGATTTACGATAGTAGTTCTGCTTAAGCAAATATAAAAATTTTAACCAAATAGGTGCTGTGTCAATTATTCAGAGTTGTTTTCAGCCTTCCCTGAGATAAACTCATAAAAGCCCATAACAAAATTTTTTATCACATAATGCAAGTTAAAGCAGCAGTCGCTTACGGCGCGGGTAAGCCGTTGACTATTGAAACCGTAGAATTATCCCCACCACAAGCCGGGGAAGTTTTAATTGAAATTAAAGCCTCTGGGGTTTGCCATACCGATGCTTACACCCTTTCCGGTAACGATCCCGAAGGTTTATTTCCCACAATTTTAGGACATGAAGGCGCTGGGGTAGTAGTAGAAGTTGGTGCAGGTGTCACTAGCCTCAAACCAGGAGATCATGTCATTCCCTTATATACCCCAGAATGTCGGCAGTGTGAATATTGTTTAAGTCTGAAAACCAACCTCTGTCAAGCAATTCGGGGAACTCAAGGGCGCGGTGTCATGCCCGATGGTACTAGTCGCTTTAGTCTTGGCGGCGAAATGCTCCATCATTATATGGGGACATCCACCTTTGCAAATTACACAGTGTTACCAGAAATCGCCGTCGCCAAAATTCGCCCAGATGCTCCCTTTGATAAAGTTTGTTATATCGGCTGTGGTGTAACTACTGGTATCGGTGCAGTTATTAATACAGCCAAAGTCGAACCAGGGGCAAATGTTGTAGTTTTTGGCTTAGGTGGTATTGGCTTAAACGTCATCCAAGGGGCGCGGATGGTAGGCGCAAATATGATTGTGGGTGTAGATATTAATCCCAGTAAACGCCCTTTAGCAGAAAAATTTGGGATGACGCACTTTGTTAATCCCCAAGAAGTCGAGGGTGATTTAGTCCCTTATTTAGTAGACTTAACCAAAGGCGGCGCTGATTATACATTTGAATGTATTGGCAACGTCAATGTTATGCGTCAAGCCTTAGAATGCTGTCATAAAGGCTGGGGCGTAAGTGTAGTTATTGGTGTCGCTGGTGCTGGACAGGAAATTAGCACTCGTCCGTTTCAATTAGTCACTGGGCGCGTTTGGAAAGGTTCCGCCTTTGGTGGGGCGAGGGGACGTACCGATGTGCCGAAAATTGTTGATTGGTATATGGATGGGAAAATAAATATTGATGATTTAATCACTCATGTTATGCCCATTGAAGAGATTAATACAGCTTTTGATTTAATGCACAAAGGTGAATCCATTCGCAGTGTGGTGACTTTTTAACAGTTATCAGTTATCAGTTATCAGTTATCAGTTAAGAAGCATCATCGGGTTACAGTTTCCTACCATAGGCCTTGATAACTGTTGACTGTTTTAACTGTTACGCCGTAAGTCCCCCACTGAATTTGCTACTCCGAATCAGTGGCGGGATATAAGGTGGGTGATAACGATTGCATCTAGTATTGCTTTTTTGCTAGGCAAAAACAAATACTAGATGTATGAGAAATCACCAATTATTTCATTTAGCTACTTTACC
>NZ_JAYGHG010000031.1:0-56587 GCF_034931085.1 Nodularia harveyana UHCC-0300
GTTCAAAGATTTGACAAAGGGAAACTCATTTCTGAGTGCTTTGCTGAGGCGATACAGTTCTTTTTGTCCTACTCCTCGGTTATCCATCCAAAAACGGATACTCTTGTTGCGAACAAATTGAGCGGTTCTAATCGCTTCATAAATAGCAGTGTATTGAGTTGTTTTCCCTTTGGCTTTGAACTCTAAGACAATCATTTTACGTGGAAAACTTATACGCAACAAATTATATCATCTAAAAGTCGCCGTAGAACGGCGAGGCTTTAGACCCAGTTTTTTGGTAAAAAGTTTCAACTACTCTACACCTATTTCGATAAATTTGCTAATAATTCTCCTGGGGAAAAATAATTTGCTTGGCTGGTATCTTTGGGAGGATTTCAGGGTTTTACCTAGATGTAAAGAAAACAGAAAGTTAAGAAACAGAGTTTTACCTATAGTCCGAGGATGCTGAACCATAGGGAATGGTCTAGAAACATACTATGCGTGATCATAGTGCCATAAACTAGC
Source organism: Nodularia harveyana UHCC-0300 (assembly GCF_034931085.1). NCBI lineage: Bacteria > Bacillati > Cyanobacteriota > Cyanophyceae > Nostocales > Nodulariaceae > Nodularia > Nodularia harveyana. The sequence goes on from NZ_JAYGHG010000031.1 coordinate 505, forward strand.
GCACTTTTAAGTAGTATTATGTAAATTAAAATTTTTGATAGAAAGCCATTAACTCTATTCATTCGATCAAATGATTGAATTGAAGATAATGTGGAGAGCTAATTTTTAGCATCCGCTCTGGACTGTCATGATACTCAGTTTCTTTTTTCCGTGTTGTTTTTTTATGAATATTGATATTTCTAATAGTGACGAAGCGATAAACATAACTGTCAAGAAATTTAGGTTGTCCCCAAAACTCTTTGCCAATTTTTTGGCAATAGGCAATAAAACACTGTGCGCCCCTAAGTTGTTGAATGATTTCCCATTCTTTGCTTGTCGTACGTTTTGCCTTCATCTCAATACAGACAATAACTTTTTTTGTATGGGTATCGGCGACAATGACAAAATCCGCACGTTTGCACTCACCTTTTGAGCCAATAAAAACTGTATCCGGTGACTTAAATTGATCTGCCTTGATAACAATAATTTCATCCTCGTCAGGTATTCCACGAATTGTTACAAAACAGTTGGGGAGGTCAGCCTCTTGGAGTTTGACTATTTTATTGCCGTGAGAATCATTTTCTAGTGGTACTGTAGCAGTTTCCTTGATTATCTGTTTGAGGATAGCAATATCAGACATTAATCCTCACCCCAGACAATCGCTTCCTGAATCCGGTTCATCGTTTCAATGGTTCTATCAAAGCTGTGAGCTTCAATACCTAGTTCTGGGTGGATATCTGCTGGTATCAGGGTTTGACATTTAGTTTTTTTTGTTTTGCCCTCTAGCATTATGGATGCTTCTTCCGCAATATAAACTTTAATTTTTTCCGAAGAAATCAGTTCTGCTGCTCGATATTCTTCTTCTTCAGCAATCCGCTTGAGATGAGGTTTATCATGGTTGAGCATGATCAGCGTATTCAGTTCTTTGATAATGTAATCACTGTGAGTGGTGATAAAAATCTTGATGCCGAGGTTCACCAGTCGGGCAAATAGCCGTGCGACGCGACGCTGGTTTTCCGGGTGTAGATTCAGTTCGGGTTCATCCACCATCAGTAAATCACCCAGTTGGGCTTCGTGTCTTAAGTAAAAGCCGATGTCTAGTAGAGAACGCACAGCGCTAGAACTTTCACTCATAGAAAGCTGAAGTCGTTTACCCTTCTTTGGTTCATAATAAAGTTCATCATTACGGGTGACGGTGTATTTACCACCGATGATGTCAGCAAAATCTTCTAGTACATCAGGATGGTTCTCAGTAATGAAACTACTTTTTTTGACAATTGTTTCAAGTTGCCGGATAAAGTCCACATTTGTCTTGATTGGCAGAGCATAATCTCCATAATCTTTCAGTAGCAGTTTTACTCGATCAATATTTTGGCCAGCCTGACCTATTTCTTCAAATAAGCGATTGCGGTCAAAATTTAACTCTTTACGAAAAATGGCAGCACCAGTTCGTTCGGTACTCGCTATGAAAGGGCGAGGGAAAAAATGACCAAAAATGATGTCTTTCAGTGCATCGGCAATGATGTGATCAAGGATTTCAGTAGGGATTTTTACCTTCTCTTTCTCAACAAGTAGAGTAACAACTAATTCTGTGCTTTCTTCACTTTTGGTAATAGAGAAAAGTGATACCTCACCGGAGCCAATTTTTAGATCAAATTTTCTTGATAAACGAATATTTTCTGTGTCTATAATCACCTGGAATTCTGTTTCTTTAAATCGTTCAGCCTGTGCCGCAAAAATTTTCGGTAATTCCTTGGTATATGCCTGACAACCTTGATAAACTATCTGTTCAGTCTGTTCGACATATTCTTTTATATCAATACGAACTACGCCATCAGCAAGAAGCCTGTCGATCTGATCGGCGTTGATTTTGATGGAAAGCCTATCTTGCCAAGTAGCCAAAAAGCCAAACAACGCATAAGTAGCATAGGTCTTACCTGTATTATTGCCGCCACAAATGATTGTCATGTCGCCCAATGTGAATTCGGCTTGCTTTAAAGCACCAAGATTTTTGACTTTAATTTTCATTGCCGTATTCCTTTAGGAATTATCTTCTAACTTTACTCTCTAACAATGCCTTGTAGCATTTATTTCTTTGTATCCGAGATATATGTATATCTCGACTCAAGAATGGTTATTGCTTAACTACTTATCAAACAACAACCGCCTCTGCAACAGCACCTTGCATTTTATTCATCGCATCTAGTAAACTTTGCAATTGTTGGTCGGCTTTTAATACTGCTAAACCCCGGACTGTGACTTTACCAGGAGAGTAAACAAAACGGGTCTTTAAATGTTCTGGTAAATTCCCTGCTAGTAAATTCCAAGCAGGTTCTTCCATTGGTGTTTCTAAAACAATGTGTTGTTTATTCTCTGGTTTAATGCGGCTAAATCCTAATTTTTTCGCTAGCTGTTTGAGTTCCATAACTCGTAAAAGTTGATTGGCTGGGACTGGTAAATTACCATAGCGATCGCCCCACTCAGCTGCGATATACTGTAATTCTTCGGGAGACTTAGCCGCCGCCACTGCTCGGTAAGCACTCATCTTTTGATCCACGTCGGGAATATAATCGGAAGGAATAAATGCTGTGAGGTTGAGGTCAACTTGAGTATCATCAACTTTGGGGATTTCCTGGCCTCTAATTTCTCGAATTGCTTCCTCTAACATTTCCATATACAAATCAAAGCCGATAGCTTCCATTTGTCCAGACTGTTCTGCACCTAACAAGTTACCCACACCCCGGATTTCCATGTCCCGCATGGCGAGTTGATAACCGGAACCGAGTTGAGTAAATTCCTGAATTGCTCGCAGTCTTTGCCGTGCAGCCTCTGATAAAGCCCGTTGCTTAGGATAAAATAACCAGGCGTGTGCTTGGATTCCAGCACGTCCCACACGTCCACGGAGTTGGTATAATTGCGATAACCCGAAACGGTGGGCATCTTCAATTAAAATGGTGTTGACTCGCGGAATATCTAAACCAGATTCAATAATTGTGGTACAAACTAGAATATCTGCATCACCATTACTAAACGTCAGCATGGTTGATTCTAACTCGCTTTCATCCAGACGACCATGGGCGATCGCAAACCTTGCCCCCGGTATCATTTCCCGTAAATGAGTAGTAAGTTCTTCAATCCCCTCAACACGTGGAACCACATAGAAGACTTGTCCGCCCCTGTCTAATTCTTGACGAATGGCACTGCGGACAATTTCCGGATTGAGTGGCGCGAGGTGGGTTTTAATCGCCCTTCTGGTGGGGGGTGGTGTGGTAATTAAACTCATTTCCCGAATCCCCGACAAAGACATATATAAGGTGCGAGGAATGGGCGTGGCGGAAAGGGTGAGAACATCAACTTCAGTTTTCAGGCTTTTAATTTTCTCTTTTTGGTTCACCCCAAATCGTTGTTCTTCATCTACTACTAACAGTCCTAAATCCCGGAAGCTGACATTTTTCCCTAAAAGTTGCTGTGTCCCCACGACGATATCCAATTCCCCCGTGGCTAATCGCTTTTGAATAGTGCGGCGTTCTTCAGCACTGCGAAACCGATTCAGTAAGCCAACATTTATCGGGTAAGGTGCAAAGCGTTCTTTAATTGTGTGGTAGTGTTGCTGAGTCAGAATCGTAGTCGGCGCTAACAGTGCTACTTGTTTCCCGGAGGTGACAGCTTTGAAAATCGCCCGAATTGCGACCTCTGTTTTCCCAAAACCCACATCACCACAGACTAAACGATCCATTGGGCGATCGCTTTCCATATCCCGTTTGACATCTTGCACAGCTTTTAACTGGTCGGTGGTGGCTTGGTAGGGGAAGGAGTCTTCCATTTCTTCTTGCCAAGGCATATCTTGGGGATAGCTATAGCCTTCCTGTTTAGATCGGGCTGCATACAGTTTCAGCAAATCCACCGCTAATTTTTTGATGGCTTTGCGAACGCGGTTTTTGGTATTATCCCAAGCCTTACCAGTCATTTTATGCAGTTCTGGGGCTTTATCTCCAGTGCGGCGAAATCGGGATAAAGAACCCACTTGATCGGCTGCAACTCTCAGGATACCGTCAGCATACTGCACTACCAAATAATCGCGGGTTTCGTGATTAATACTTAAACTTTCTAACTTGACAAATTTCCCAATTCCGTGGCTGCGGTGAACCACATAATCACCTTCACGCAGCTTGTTTGGGTCTACTTGCTTAGAACTGGCTTGGCGACGCTTGCGGATATATCCCGGTGTGGCGAGGGAATGCTGTCCGTAAAATTCCCGGTCTGTGACGACGACTAGGCGATATGTCGGTAAAATAAAGCCTTCCAATTCCGCCAAACCAGAATACTTCAGGGCTATGGGTATATGGTTAATTTGTAACTTGTCTATGGCTTGGTAGTCGCGGGGATTGGGGATAAATTGCGCCGGACAATCGTGTTCTTGCAGTAGAGAGACTGAACGGGAAGGTTGGGCAGAAATTAGCCAAGTTGAGAAATTGCGATCGCGCTCTTGTCTGAGAGTTGCTGCTAGTTTATTAAATTGGTGGGGTGTCACTGGTAACGACCGACTAGCCAAATTTATCCCACTGTTTTCCTCTGCTAGTTCTGATAAATATAAAGTGGGAAATTTTGTAACATCAGCCAGACATTGATCAAAAGAACGGTGAATTTTCGGTAATTCTTCCCCACTCCCTTCCCATTGTTCCTCCGCATTTTCCACCCAGCGATCGCTATGTGCATGACACTGTTCTGGTTCATCCACAGCAATCAGGGTATTTTCACCCAAATAATCTAAAAGTGAAGCCGGTTGTGTGAAACCCAAACCCAGAAACCGCCGACTACCTTCTAAACTGTCTGAATCTGACTGCAACTGAGAGTTTTCTTGGAGTGCTTCCCAGACAATCGGTGCAAAACTAGTGGGAGTTAGGGTCAATTGTGCAATTTTATCAAGGGCAGAACGTTGAGTAGCTGGATCAAATTCGCGGATTTTCTCAACTTCATCACCAAACCACTCTAACCGCACAGGCATTTCTGAGGAAACAGGAAAGACATCGACAATATCACCGCGCCGACTCCATTGACCTTCCGTTTCCACCAGTGGTACTCTTTCATAGCCCAACCTGGTGATTTTTTCCCCAAAGGTATCCAAATTAAACTCCATCCCCCGCTTGACATGGAGACAGAAAGGCATAAAAGCTGCTGGCGGTGGTAAGTGTGGTTGTAACGCCCCAGCTGTCGCCACAATTGCCAGGGAAGGCTTGGTTGTGTCTTCACTATTCACCAAATCAGCCAGAACCTGCATCTGTCCCCAAGTCATTTCTGTTTCTGGGTCAAAGGGTTCATAAGGCGACGCTTCCGAAGTCGGGTAAAAATGCACTGTCTGCCATCCCATCGCCTCTAACTGTGCAAAAGCGCGTCCCCCTTCCTCTAGAGTTGGAACTACTACCAACAAATTTCTTCCCGAACTTTGCGCCAAAGCCGAAGCAACTAGACCTTTCGGTAAACGAGATATGCCATTTAACCGCAATTCTTGTTGACGATTTAATTTGGAAAGTAATTCAGTGCTGAGTGGCGATCGCCCCAAGGCGCGGACAATAGAAGAAAATGCCATAAGTTTTACTACAGGAGGAAGTCGTTAAAAATAACAGAAATAGGACTGACGCACAAATTATGAAAAAACGAACCACAAAGGACACAAAGGACACGAAGTTAAGAGGGTTTGAGAGAGTTCTTGCGTAAGTCCTATTAGATTGGAATTCAATCCAAAATCCAAAATCCAAAATCTAAAATTCCTAACTCTTCGATAACCGTTTAACTTCCTCACCAGCTAACATTTCATGGGCTTGGGCTAACTTATGCAGAATTTTGTCGGCGTGGGGGCTATTGACTAGAGATGGTCTTAAGTTTAGTTCCTCTAAGCGGTCGGCTTTGTTACCAGGAAACCAGTGACTACCATTACCCAGGAGGTTGTAGCGCTTTTTGGCGTATTCTACTAAATCGTAGGCGGTGACTAAATTTAACAACCACAAAATCACGGGAATATTTACCTCTCCCGGTGTGTTTTCCCATCTCGGTAAGTTAGTCTCCCAAGTTTTCACCCAATCTTCTCCTAAACTGGCGATCGCTTCTTGTTCTAATTTACTCAAAATCGGCGGCAAAATTTCCTCAGCCTGGTCTAAATATTCCAAGGTTTTCAGATGTTCGTCAAAATCTGTGGGTTTCGCTGCACCCAAACTCAGAGTATGTACTTGTTTATGACTCAGACAAAACAAATCATTAAACACCATGGGACTCAAAGGATGGCAAAGATTAACTAACTTTTGCGGTGGTTTATATAGCATTCCCCCTTTATCTGAGGGACTAATAATAAATACCCCCATATCATGACGGTTAGCCGCTAAAATTGCTTCCCAATTCCATTGATTAATATAGTACCAATGTAGATTTACATAATCAAATTGATTGGTATTTATTGCCTGAATAATTATATCTTTAGGTCCATGAGTAGCAAAGCCGATAAATTTTACTTTTCCCTCTTTTTGCAATTGCTGCGCCACCTCTAAACAGCCACCGGGACGCATACTATTATCAAAAGATTCAGCATGATTAATCCCATGTATTCCCAGCAAATCAATATAATCTAACTGAAGATTTTGCAGTGATTCTTCAAAGGTTTGGCGAAATTCTGCCGCATCTGCTACCGGATTGATTTTTGTCTGGATAATTAATTGATCACGCGGAAACTCCGGTAATATCCGCCCCAATTGCATTTCCGATGTCCCATACCCACGGGCAGTTTCAATATGATTAATTCCCAATTCCATCGCCCGGCGAATAGTAGCTTCTAAATTTGCCTGATTATCCTCCGGAATTTCAGAACTAGGTACATCTTGCCATTTAAACTGATATCTCATACCGCCACAAGAAAAAACAGGCATCTGTAATTCTGTGCGGCCAAATCTTCTATATAACATTAGTTTTAAATGTACAAAAATTTTGAGGAGAAGTAGGTACTAATTTAAGAGTTCTACTTCTCCCTTCAGTGATTTCTAGTTACGCAAAATACCCCGCCAACTCTCATGACTCTGTGTACTCTGCGTCCTCTGCGGTTACTTACTCCCTAACACTTACCTAACCAGGATCTTGTAACTCAGCCGTGCGAATTGAAAGTACCTGTGTCTGATTGCTGCGTTGTACTTTCACTTGCAATAATTGACCAAGACGACTATTTTCGACAAAATTCTGTAACTTCTCAGCACTAGTCACAGGTTCTCGATCAATTTGCAGAATTACGTCTCCCCGTCGCACACCTCCCAGCGCCGCAGGAGAATTAGGAATGACTCGCATCACCAAAACACCATTAATTTCTGGTATTTGAATCGGAGAGTTGGGGTCAGTATTATTCTGCTTTGCTAGTTCTGGGGTTAAAGTAACCATTTGTACACCTAAATAGGGGTGAATTACTTTCCCGTCACGTTGCAATTTCAGAGCGATCGCCTTAGCCTTATCAATGGGAATAGCAAAACCAATACCCATAGCATCAGGACGAATTGCTGTATTAATTCCGATAACTTCTCCCCGTTCATTTAACAGTGGTCCCCCGGAATTACCAGGATTAATCGCCGCATCGGTTTGGATAAAGTCCAAGCGTTTATCAGCAATTCCCACTTGGGCGCTAGAACGTTTCAGAGTGCTGACAATTCCCAAAGTGACGGTATTATCAAATCCTAAAGGATTACCCACTGCGATCGCCCAATCTCCCACTTGTACCGCATCCGAATCACCCAAAGGCGCAACTGGTAAATCTCGATCAGGGTTAATCTTGACAACCGCTAAATCCGTCACCTCGTCAATACCTTGAACCTTACCTTCGTAAGTACGGCCATCCTTCAAGCGTACTGTGACTCTATCAGCTTTATCAACCACATGGGCATTAGTTAAAACTAAGCCACCTTTATCGATAATGAACCCCGAACCTAAACCGCGTAATTGTTCAGAAGGTAACTGTTGGGGGAATCCATCACCAAAAAATCTCCGGAAAAATGGGTCTTCCATAAATGGGTCCATCCGCCGCGTAATAGTACGTTCAGTATCAATCCGTACTACTGCTGTTCCCACACGATTCACAGCTGCTGTCACAAAACTAGTGCTACCAATAGCCGCATTAGCTGGTGATTTTGGGACGGTAATATCTGAAACATCAGCATCAGCCCCGATACTTGGCGCAGGTTCAGCTTGAGAAGGTAAGACATGGAAACTGCTGACCGTTAGCGCCACAGCTAAAATGACGGATAACAGATAAAAACTAAGTTTACGTACAAAACCGCTTTCTTGAGAAAATCGCATAATCACAACCCAATTGAGAAGCTTAATTCTGAGATCAGTTTGAAAACTCTATTTACACTTATTTTGACAGAATTGATGATAACGCTGATCTCTTGGCGTTAGCATTCTTTTGAGAGACGACGGGCTGTCCAATCAAAAACACTCAACCACCTAGTACAAGTCGGCGTAAATCAAAAGCCTAGAGGATAAGATTTTTGACTTCCTAGCTGTACTAGCCGCAAAAATATCATTAGGTATCATAAATCAGCATACTTTAACTCTGTATGTTACTTTTCTTAGTATAATTTATTTCTTTATATTTCCTTACTTGTATTTAAATGACTGTAAAATGAGTTTGAGTTTATGTAATTTTAGGGGAATTTACTTCTATGGCCGGAAATATGAGTTCTCCTTCTCCTCAGCCGACAAAACCACTCGATGTCAGCAAAGTTATCACTGCTGCCGTGCGGTTGTATCGCCCCCATATTCAAGAGTATTTTTTACTAGCGCTCAAAGCTCTTCTCTGGCTACTGGTTCCCGTGTATGGTTGGGCTAAGTTTTTTGCTCTCACAGCTCTAATTTCTCGCTTGGCTTTTGGTGAATTGGTAAATCAGCCAGAAAGCATACCTTCTGGAGAACGCTTTGTTAATTCTCGCCTGTGGCAGTTTTTGTTCGAGAAATTATTATTACTACTTCTATTTACTGGAGTAGGAATAAGCCTGGGGATAATATTTTTTTTGATATCAGGTTTGTTATCGCCCTTACTAATTCAATTAAACAGTTTCGTTGCTGTTGCTGTTTCGGTTCTATTGATCTCTGTAGCGGTGATAGTAATATCAGTAGGATTTTCATTGACCATGACCAGGTTCTACTTAGTAGAAGTAGTTTTGGCTGTTGAAGAAAATGTGGATAGCTTATCAGCCATCAGTCGCACTTGGAAACTAACCGAGGGTTACGGTTGGAGGATATGGTTAATTTACTTTGTTTGGTCTTTAATCACGATACCTGTTCAGATAGCCATGCAAGTTTTGTTTGAAATCATCTCAGTTTTATCACGGTTGTTAACACTCCTCCCTGCGATCGCATTCGTAGCCGTAATTTTCATTACGATTGCTCTAATGTTACCCCTTTATCAAACTATCACCGCCGTGGTTTACTACGAAATACGTAGTCGCCAGGAAGGTTTGGGCTTAAAGCTACGGGACGGCGAAATCTAAAACAATAGTTTTTCTGTGATTCTTGATCCTCTAGGCTAATATCTAAAGTATTGCCAGTGCCTGGATCACTAATGAATAGATTAAACCGATCAGCCCAAGAATCTTTGTCGACATCCCAGCCAGTAGAAAACGCCCAGAATCATGATATGGAAAAGCCAACCAATGATAGTCATGATCATGGTAAATCAGCACATCCTCATGTTCATAGCGAAGAGTCGTTACGAAAAATTGTTAATCGACTATCACGGATAGAAGGGCATATTCGGGGTATTAAAACAATGGTGCAGCATGATAGCCCTTGTCCTGATGTTTTATTACAGATTGCGGCTGTGCGGGGTGCGTTGGATAAAGTGGCGCGAATTATTTTAGATGAACATTTGACAGAATGTATTGTTAGAGCCGCTCAGGAAGGTAATATGGAAGTAGAGTTGGCGCAGTTAAAAGCTGCTTTAGATCGATTTCTGCCCTAATTAATCACAACAGGCGATCGCTAGTTCCGCGTGTCTCTGTAAAATATCTTTATCCAAAGCCTGAACACCATATTGGGGCGTGACCGCCAGTAATTTTCTAATTCTCTCCCTAGCCGCCGCTACAACTGATTCATCCAGGCTACCTTTCCTTAAAGAATCAGCAAAATCCTCAGCCATCTGATAGGTACGTTCAATCGATACAGAATTAAGATTACGTGAGATAATAAACAAATCACAACCAGCATTAACAGCCCGCGCCATAGTACCAGGTTGAATAAACATCTCTGACACAGCTTTCATATCCAAATCATCAGATACCACCACTCCTTTAAAACCCAACTCATCCCGCAAAATCTTCTTGAGGATAGCCGGGGAAAGTGTCGCCGGGAAACGAGAATCTATCTGCGGAAACAAAATATGCGCCGTCATAATTAAAGGAACTTCCTCCGAAATCAGCGCCTTAAATGGGATCAGTTCCCGCACCCGTAAATCTTCTAAACTCAGATTCAGTACCGGTAATTCCAGATGAGAATCTTGGCTAGTGTCTCCATGTCCAGGAAAGTGTTTAGCACATCCTAAAATTCCCCCTTCCTGAAGTCCTCTGTAATACTCACACACACCTTCAGCCGTAGTTTCCGGGGTATAGCCAAAAGCACGAGTCCCGATAATCGGATTTTCCGGACGGGAAAAAATATCTGCAACAGGAGACCAGGATACATTTATTCCCAAAGATTTCAATTCTAAAGCTGTAGCTTTTGCCACTTTCCGGGAGTCGGAACCCAACAACAAAGCATCAGGAAATCGGGTAATGGGTAGCGGTGTCCGTACCACCCTTCCCCCTTCGTGATCTAATGTCATAAACATAGAATCACGTTCCGCATATTCCCTGATTTGGTCGTTCAGATTTTGGAAACTTTCCAGCCACACGTCATAAGGCGTACCATCCAGAAAGTTTTTGCCAAAAAAGATCACTCCAACTGGTTTTAATACACTCAGTATACGTTTATCGTCATCACTCAAAGCAGTATCAGACACACCAAGTATCAAGTGATTGCCAAAATTCTCTAAATCTTCAGACCCTACCATCATCCTTCACCGATAATTCTGTCACAAATAATTGATATCATCCATCAACTAACCACCTCTACTATCCTTCGGGGTAGCTGGAACTGGGGGAATATATTCCCGTTTCATCAGGACTTTTTAGCATCTTTATGATAAAAATGAGGCTTTTTCAGGCGATTTTTAAAGATTTTACGCACCACATTCCGTAAGTAAGCATCTCCTCTCAAAACCATATCCCTGAGATTCTGTTCTGGGCGACCACGAAAGGAAGTAACATGATAATACTTTCCTGTATCAGCAGGTTGGGGTGAAAAGTAATAGTTAGACACGCAACAACGGCGACCATGATGATTAATCGGGCTGACAGAGTGCCAAGAATTTTTATTAGTAACCATAATCACTAACCTGTTGAACTTACTATGAATAGTTCTACAAGGATGTTTTAAACCTTTATCCCAAACTTCTAAGTTCCCGCCATAGCTTTCTTTCCAGTCGGGACTTACATAATACAATAAATTCAAAACTCGATAATTACTAATATCTTTATCATGGGAATTATCCAGATGAGGATTTAGAAAACACCCATCTTCCATGAGGCTAACACCACCAGCGTAAAGGTATTCATCTGGCATTAATTCTTGTAATCCCGTGATTTCACTAATTAGCTCCACTACTCTGGCATCTTGAAAAGCATAGATTATTTCTTCTAAAATTGGATTATATTTATCTAATTGTATCCCTACATATTTATGCTCTCTCAGGTCTTTTAACTGCAATAAGTCTTCTTGATTGGGAAAAGCATTATAGATTTTGAATACATCGCTTTCATTTAATAAATCATCTAAATAACAGGTACTTATGCGGTTATTAATTCCAAATTCTTGCTTTAAAGCCGATTTAGCATCTTGCAATTTATTGACAATTTGGTCAGCATAATAATTCCTGAGATTTGTCTTTACCATTGATGATTTATTCCGTATATACTAAATAATACTAGAATATTATACCTGATTTCTAGGAAAATGGTATAACTGAATACAGTATATCCGCAAGAATGTTAGTTTAGCCAATCTGAATTTAGAAAAACATTAAATATTAGTGCGCATTTTCAGGAAAATTTATATTATCTTAAGAAAGTCAATCATGGGTGTATACAAGCTAATAATTATTTCTAACTAAAAATAAGCGTAGTTTGTTATACTTCGTATGATCAGAAAACCACACACCCAGTAAATACACTTTAAACATTTCCATAAATGTTGAAACAAGTAAATACAAATTGTTATCAGTACTTTGCTCTACCTAGTAAAATTTCCAGACGGGATGAAGATATTATTGTTTACCCAATTTTAAATCCCTCTCCAGCCATAAAAGCTAACAGTTACTACTTTGGGCATCCAGAATGGGGCTTAAACTATTTTCAAGCTTGTCACAGAGATGAAAATTTTATCGAACTTTGGCGAGCCGTGATTGGTAGTTGGCAAGATAAAATAGTGGTAGATATCGGTTGTGGTGCGGGGAATATATATGCCTCTCTCCAACCCTATTGTGGTCAGCCGCAATTGTTACTAGGTGTAGATGTGTCTCTCGGCGCACTGAGAATGGCTAGTAAAATAGGATATACAGCAGTGCTGGCAGATGCTCATAACCTGCCTTTTGTTTCTGGTTTTGCTGATATTGTCATGCTGAATGCTTCCTTGCATCATTGCGATGATATGGCAAGAGTCTTGCAAGAAGCCGCTAAATTGTTACGCCCTGGTGGGTTATTAATCACAGACCACGATCCCCAAAAAAGTGCTTATCAGTTCAAAGGTATCGGCTCACTATTATGGGAATTACGTTTGCCAATTTATAAGTTGCTCAAACGAGGGGGACATTCCACGACAGAAGAACAAGCTTGGTGTTTAGCCACAGAGGTGCATCACAAGGCCTGTGATGGTGTGACATCAGAAATGTTTCACCAATTGCTAGACCCAATGGGGTTTAAAGTTAATATCTACCCTCATAATCATACAGTTGGTGCAGCAGCATTAAAGGGTAATTACGGTAAGCCATTTTGGAAGTATCGTTTAGCTCAAAGATTATCAGGTATAAACCCCAGCTTACGAGAGGCGGCTTTAACTTTGATGTGTGTTGCGACTCGGATGGATTGATACTCTATTACACCAACTTATTTTAATGAATTTTTAATTTCTCCGCCTCAATGATCCGAATTGCTAGGATAGTTTCTGCTAGAACACGATGGAATACATAATACCAACCATACCAACCATCGAAAATCCAGCCCTCTATAATTAAGCAATATATAAATACCATCCAAGGTGCTAAGACTTTTCGTCTACGAATCCGATCAACCCAATCGAGTTCGTGGATAGGAGTTTTTATTATTTTTTGGGCTTCTAAGATTGTGTAACGTTGTTGTGACCATAACCAACGACTAAATGGTTTACGATCATCATGATAAAGATAGCTAGATAATATGGCTGATTTACCACTCTGTTGCAAAACTTGTGTATGTCCATCATCAATATAAATAGCTTTGCTTTTTTGAAATAGCACTTGACGGGGAGGGAGTATTCTGGTGTTACGGACAGGTTTACCCAATACACAGTACTTGAACTGGACAAAATAGCCATCGATTTCTCCATCCACAGGTAAGGCTGCTATTTCAGCGATTAAATCGTCTGTAACTATATAGTCTGCATCTAGAGAAAGCACCCAAGGAGTTTTTACTTGTTCTAAGCCATAGTTCCATTGTTTACCGTGGGTGTCGAATTCACGTTTAAATACCTGGACTTGTTGATTAGAATTGAGTATTTCTAAGGTTGTATCGGTACTATAGCTATCAATAACTATGATTTTTTCAGCCCAGGTCAGGCGCTGAAGCGTGCGTTTAATATTGGCCGCTTCATTGTAAGTCAGAATCAGAGGAGTAATTTGTTCTAGCATGGAAGCAATCATAATTCTGTCAAAATTAAACTAATTCTTTGTAATAACTGTTTGATTAGAAGATGAGATAATTCATTGAGTTTGTCATTGATTTTAGTTATAACTTTCATAGATTATTACTTATTGATAATACTCGGTCATCTTATCAGTGGGTCAGGACTGATTTTCTAATTCTCTTGGATGAAGAAACAATATTTGTTTGTGAGATTGTAAATTGATACCTTCTGGAAAATAAAAACTACTAATTCTAGCATTAGATAAAAAAATCTCCGAACATTGGGCAGATAAATTACATAAATTAACTTATCTCTAGAGAATATTTGAGACTGGGGACAAAAAATTAGTATATAACTGAATCAATGATTGGCTACTTGAGTAGTAATGATGCTGGCGCTTTGCTGTTGTTGGTGGATCTCAGTCAAATTCCTTTGAAAAGAAGTTTTTGCACAAGCGATCGCACAACCCCTGCCAAATGTAACAGATTGCAACGTATAATGAGAACGATAAAACGATCAAAAAATATTAGAAGGCAGTAAGTTTAAATGCGAGTAGCGATCGCGGGTGCTGGACTAGCAGGACTATCCTGCGCAAAATATCTCACAGACGCAGGTCACACTCCCATTGTCTTGGAAAGCCGGGATGTACTGGGTGGTTTGGTTGCGGCGTGGAAAGATTCTGACGGCGACTGGTATGAAACCGGATTACACGCCTTTTTTGGAGCCTACCCCAATATGCTTCAATTGCTCAAGGAATTGGGCATCGAAGACAGACTCCAGTGGAAAGACCATACACTGATTTTCAATCAACCAGACAAACCTGGGACACTCTCACGTTTTGATGTTCCAGATATTCCATCTCCTTTTAACATCATTGCTTCGATTCTCCGGAACAATGATATGTTGACCTGGGAACAGAAGATTCGGTTTGCAATTGGCCTACTACCAGCAGTGGTTCGAGGTCAAAAGTATGTTGAAGAGATGGATAAATACAGCTTCTTAGAGTGGCTGGAAAGGCAAGGCGTTGACGAACGAGTAACTAGTGACGTTTTTATCGCCGCCTGTAAAGCACTCACCTTTATCAATCCTGATGAAGTTTCTGCCACAATTCTCTTAACCGCACTAAATCGCTTTCTCCAAGAACGTTATGGTTCCAAGATTGCATTTTTAGATGGTTCCCCCACAGAGCGATTGTGTCAGCCCATAGTAGATTACATCACCGAGAGAGGTGGAGAAGTCCGTCTTAACTCCCCTTTAAAACAGATTTTACTCAACCCTGACGGCACTGTCCAAGGATTTTTGCTCAGGGGGTTAAATGGTGCGGAAGATCAAGTGTTGACGGCTGATATGTATGTATCCGCCATGTCAGTTGACGTACTAAAAGTGATGTTACCAGAACCTTGGCAGCAAATGGAGTATTTCCAGAAGCTAGAAGGTTTAGAAGGTGTCCCTGTAATTAACCTCCATCTGTGGTTTGATCGTAAACTAACAGAAATTGATCACCTACTGTTTTCACGATCGCCCCTCCTCAGCGTTTATGCTGATATGAGCAATGCTTGTCGTGAATATGCTAATCCCGATCGCTCGATGTTGGAATTAGTTTTAGCTCCGGCAAAAGATTGGATCACCAAATCAGATGAGGAAATTGTTACCGCCACCATTGCAGAGTTGGAAAAACTCTTCCCTGACCATTTTGGAGGAGAAAATCCCACCAAATTGCTGAAATCTCACGTAGTGAAAACACCGCGTTCAGTTTACAAAGCGACCCCAGGTCGTCAACAGTACCGCCCTGTACAGGAAACCCCCATTTCTAACTTCTTTCTCTCAGGAAGTTACACCATGCAACGCTATTTAGGCAGTATGGAAGGTGCCGTACTTTCTGGTAAGCTGACAGCGCAAGCAATTTCTGATGCATCCCCAGTAGCAAATTCCTCAGACCTGCAAACGCCAACCCGACCGCCCGCAACGAATGCTGCAACTGCCTGATTCCCCTCCGCGCATGAAAACGCTGGTCTCTGTAGACGAGTCCTATAAACTTTGTCGGCAACTTATAGCCAAGTATTCCGCGACTTTTTACCTAAGCACTTTGCTCCTGAGCGAAGAAAAACGTCCCGCTATTTGGGCGATTTACGCTTGGTGTCGCCGCACAGATGAACTGGTAGATGGCCCTGCATCTGCCATGACTACACCAGAAACCCTAGATTTATGGGAACAGCAGCTGGAATCAATTTTTGCTGGTAACCCAGTGGAAAATTATGATGTAGCTTTGGCTGATACTGTTCGACGCTTTCCCATGGACATTCAGCCCTTCCGGGATATGATTGCCGGTCAGCAGATGGATTTATATCGCAGTCGCTATGAAACCTTTGAGGATTTATACCTCTACTGTTACCGCGTCGCTGGTACTGTCGGCTTAATGTCAACCTCAGTTATGGGATTGGATGAAACCAGAAATACAGCCCCGTGGAACTATAAACAACAGTCTTATATGCCCACGCCTGAAGAAATTGCCTTAGGAATAGCCAAGCAACTCACTAACATTCTCAGAGATGTCGGCGAAGATGCACGACGTGGGCGAATTTATATTCCTCTAGAGGATTTGGCACGATTTAATTACACCGAGGAAGACTTATTCAAAGGTGTAGTAGATGATCGTTGGCGCGCCCTGATGCAGTTTCAAATTAACAGAGCTAAAGAGTTTTATACTAAAGCCGAAAGAGGTATTACTTACCTATCAGCTGATGCTCGTTGGCCTGTTTGGGCGGCTCTCATGCATTACAGTCGAATTTTAACCATAATTGAACGTAACGATTACAACGTGTTTACTCGCCGTGCCTACGTACCCCAATGGCAAAAATTACGTTCTTTGCCATTGGCCTGGATGCGAGCGCAAGTGCTTTAAGACCCTTAGTAGTCAGAATAATTCGTAATTCGTAAGTTTTGCACCCCATAAATAAATTCAGGTAAACCTGAAACAGTGAATGCATTTCATACAAATCAAGTAGCTCTGTCTATTAATTACGAATTACGAATTATTTGATCAAGTATTCATTGTTCATGATTATCTCAGAAAGCGATCGCCATAGGGAATAATTCCAGAACTAATCACCCTAGAAAAAAATTGACTTCTGGGTGTTGACAAACTCTAAACAGTTTGCTATCGTTAATACCTGTAACCCACCTGGAGAGGTGGCTGAGTGGTCGAAAGCGACAGATTGCTAATCTGTTGTACGGCAGGTAACTCCGTACCGAGGGTTCGAATCCCTCCCTCTCCGTTTTTAAATGTTTAGATATATTCTTCGTATTCCTGAGACACCAGCTAAACTTACTGGTCCTGTGTGTGTCAATGTAGAATTGAGCAAGAAATATTGATGTGTTTGTAAAAAGTTTTACTTCTCTGGGTAAATGCTATTATTTATCCTTTGGAGTCTATTAAGATCGAGCTAATCTACAAATGTAGTTTGAATCTTGCTTTTAGGCTCATGAATAACATGAGGAGTGAAAGTAAACTATGCCAAAAATTCATACTGCTTTAGGGTTGAGTCTAGCTACCCTCGTCACGGGTTTTCTTTTGGGAGCTTGTGAAAACCCTGATAACACCAATAACACCAACAACACTAATAACACCAATAACACTACTGATACTAGTCAAGGGTTAAAAATTGGGAGTTTACTACCAGCCACTGGTGATCTCGCTTCCATTGGGCAGCAAATGTCCGCCGCAGTCCCCTTGCTAGTGGAGACTGTTAACGCTTGCGAAGGTGTAAATGGTCAACCAGTTACCCTCATAGAAGTAGACGACCAAACCGACCCTAGAGCGGGTGCAGCTGGTATGACTAAACTAGCAACCCTTGAGAAAGTCGCTGGTGTAGTTGGTTCTTTTGCTAGCAGCGTTTCTACTGCTGCTGTTTCAGTGGCCGTACCGAATCAAGTGATGATGGTTTCTCCTGGTAGTACTAGTCCAGTGTTTACAGAAAAAGCACAACAAGGGGACTTTAAAGGTTTTTGGGCGCGTACAGCTCCCCCTGATACCTACCAAGCATTAGCATTAGCTCAATTAGCTAATCAAAAAGGCTTTAAGCGAGTTTCTACAGTCGTGATTAATAACGACTATGGGGTTGGATTTGAAAAAGCATTTATACAAGCTTTTGAGAAATTAGGTGGCACTGTAGTTAATAAAGATCAGCCTGTGCGCTACGACCCCAAAGCTCAAACATTTGATACTGAAGCTGCTGCGGCTTTTGCTGGAGAACCAGATGCAGTTGTAGCGGTTCTATATGCGGAAACAGGGAGTCTTCTCCTTAAAACTGCTTACCAGCAAGGTTTAACTGATGGTGTTCAAATTTTGCTCACAGATGGAGTTAAATCACCGACTTTTCCTGATCAAGTAGGTAAAACTAGTGATGGGAAATATCTCTTAGCTGGGGCGCTGGGTACAGTCCCTGGTTCCGACGGTAAAGCATTAGCCGATTTCAACAAACTGTGGTCAGAGAAAAAAGGCGGTTCTCCAGGAGAATTTGCTCCCCAAGCTTGGGATGCTAGTGCTTTGTTGGTACTCGCCGCCCAAGCCGCCCAGGAAAACACAGGAACTGGTATTGCTAGCAAAGTCCGTGATATTGCTAATGAACCTGGTATAGAAGTTACTGATGTCTGTGAAGGGCTGAAGTTACTCAGAGATGGTCAAGAAATTAATTACCAAGGGGCTAGCGGTAATGTAGATGTTGATATCAATGGTGATGTTGTCGGTGTCTACGATGTTTGGAGTGTAGAAACGGATGGCAAAATTGAGGTAGTTGATAAAGTTACTCCTACTCCTCAATAGTAAGTTCCTTCGGCTAGAAGTTTTTCCCCATAGCTACATAGCCCACAACGGTGGGCTGAATTTGACTAAGGCTGATTGACGCTGGCTTCTAGAGTTTTGACTTGGGTTTGTAGTTCGACAATTCTTTGTAAATGCGATCGCTCCAAGGAATAACCTAACCAAATAAAGCTACCACCAAATACAGTGACCACTCCAACTAAAATACCAGTCAGCAATGTCACCTGAGAGCGAAGATGCTTCACTTCCTGAAGCTGATACTGAGGCTTACTCACAGAAGTTGGTTGAGGTTCGGAATTTTTCAGCACCAATTCTGCTTTTTCTGGCTCCGCGCTTGTAAAAGTAACTTTGCTTTCTAACCAGTTAGTAATTAATTGAGAACCATTCTTTTTAAACCAGCGCCAAGCCAAAATTCTAAATACTGGCTTGGATGTCCTGGAAATGATTTTCAGACTTCTATTCAGAGTTCGAGAACGAAACTTATCGTTAATCAGGTTAATTGACCCGACATCATAAAGTGAACCTAATACTAATTTCACTGTCGCTTCTTCTCTAGAAACCAAATTTTGCAATAACAAAAAGACATCATGGATAAGTTCTTCTTCTTTTTGCTGTTCTAGGGCAAAGTTGGGATTATCTTTGGAGAATTTCTCTGATTTATTCATATATCAATTGGCGTTTTTTATTTTTCGTTTATTTGTGAAAACAGATTTTATAGCTGCTATTTAGGTAGATAATGGTAGTGAATATACTTATTACAGAAAATTTATGATATTAATATATATATTAAACTTACGCCAGATTTTCTGTTTTATGGCCACTTAAATAAGTATTACAACAATTAAAACTATCTCTAAATCTAGATATTTCAATTATTTGAAAAATTTTTGTGTACGTTTCAGAATTTTGCTGTGATTTTATATGGGATGTAATCGCATAATTTAAGCAATAATAACATATTACACATTATATACTTAATGTCATATTTACAATGTGACACGTATCACTACTCTCTGTTTTTTATACTCTATTGAGTATTTTCAAATTGCCAAGGGTAAAAGGCAAAAGTAAAATACCTTTGCCTTTGAGGTTTTATCTGATGTGACTAAAAACCACTGAAATTATAACCAACTCCTAACATTACACCAATGTCAGTTTCACTAAAAAATCCGGCATTCACAGCAGCTGTGGCGGTAAATTTGGGGTTGAGAGGAAAATCAATCCCGCCAGATATTAACACAGCAGTTTTGGAGTCATCACCAGTTTTAAGAGCTGCACCTACTCCCACATAAGGAGCGATCAATACTGGTTCTGCAAATGGATCTGCTGACTGCAAGTTGAAATCGTAGGTGACGGGAACTAAGATTGTGGTGTTATTGCCAAACACGGCTGCGGGTCTGACTGAGATGGTGTCTGTGATTCCCACTTTACTCATGACTGCAAAATTGCCATCACCTAAAGATGAGTCACCACCACCAAGACCAATGTTACCAGCAACACCGATGTAGCTACGACCGCCACGAGTAGTTCGACCAAAATCAATATCTGCTTGTGCTACCTGGGTGGAGGAAGAGGGAAAAGTTGATTCTGATTCAGGAATCAAGGATGCGGCTGAAGTTACTACTGTTCCTGGTATTGGTGTGAGATCAGCAACTTCCTGGGTGTGAGGGTGGGGAATCTGCTGTAAATCAGAGGCTGTGGTATTGACTGGAGACTCTGTTGCTAGTTGAGTATCTACTGTTTGGGCAACGGCTGAAAAACCGCTAGCTAAAACTGTGAGGGCGGCTAAACTAGGTAAGTAAAAGAAACTTGTGCTTTGGCGTAGTGTTTTGTAGATTAGAAACATATTATTCACATTCACTCCTAACAAAATATCACCGCCATAAAAACTTGGCGATTATGATTCCAGTAAATTTGGCGATATTCAAACTTTAACATTTGAAAATCACTTATACATCCTTAAGTAGACGTAATTCTTTGAAAAATCAAGGTATCTGGTTTTGGCGGCGGGAAATTTGCTAGTTGATGAAATTAGGGAGAATACAAGTCATCATGCTGCGCCGACTCTGAAAATATTGAATGATTATTTATCTATCTTTAGGAGGAATTAAAATAATGGTGCTTAATACTAATTCCTGCTGTTTTAGTAGGGGGAGATTTTTTTATTGCAGTGTCTTCCTGAATATCTACCATTCTGCTAGTGCGATCGCAATTCCTTGTTATAAATTGGGGTGAGTTCCGTTTTTTCAATGTGGCGATCGCGTGTAATCTGACAATATGACTAGGATCTGCTAGCAATAAAATCGGAGCAGTGAAGATATCAGATCAGCTAATTTGCCTGGACTAAAACCGAATTATCGGCGATTTTAGCCGTGTAAGTTTTGAGTGGCTTTGTCGCTGGACCATTTAGCACCTGACCAGCACTATCATATTCTGCACCATGACAAGGACAGACAAATTTGTTGCCTTCAGTTTCCCAGCTAACAGTACAACCTGAATGAGTACAGGTAGGGTTAACAGCAATTAGATTTGCGTTGGTTGATTTTCCCACGACTAAAACATTGAAAGTCGGTGATTTTTGCACTAGCAATTCACCATTTTGATCTAACTCTGCCAGACTACCCACAGTTTGCCAATCTGCCGATGTAGGTGTTTGGGAAGAACAAGCCGCGATCGCCACAGGTAAGCTACTAGCTATTGCACCCAAACCTACCCAATTGATAAAATCACGACGTTTCATAGTTCTCAAAAGTAGTTGTAATCCCTAATTCCTGACTATTCTACAGGTTAATAAAGTTACTTGACAACTCCCAAAATCGGCGATTCTCTGGCTATCTCACCCAAGCTATCAGCTGCTGGAATAGTAGGAACTAACAACCCCTGAGCATAGACGTGGGAGTTAGTTTGAGAAATAGTCATCAAAGATTGACGCACCTGAGCATTTACCGCCACAGTCTTGGCATCATACATTTGCATAGCCAACTTAGGGTAAAAACCAATACCGATAATTAGCACTAAAAAACAGGCAGCAATAAATATTTCACGCGGTCTAGCATCACTATAAATAGTTTCATCTGGTAGCAGACAATCAGTACCAAAACAAGCTGTTCCCTCATCCTCCTGATTCTCCCAGGCGGCATTATTCACATCACACATAATTGATGCGGTACTGCCATAAAATACCTTGCGCAGCAGATTAAGTAGATAAATGGGTGTGAGGATAATTCCCACTGCGGCTAGGAAGATAATCACAATACAGAAAGTCGAACTGTAGACATCACTGGTAGTTATCCCCAGAAATACCGCAATTTCCCCCACAAAGCCACTCATCCCAGGGAGAGCTAAAGATGCCATTGCGCCTATGGTAAATAATGCAAATACTTTAGGCATTACCTGACCAATACCGCCCAGATCGTCCATGATCATCGTCCGGGTGCGATCGTATGTCACACCAGCTAAGAAAAACAGTACCGATGCAATTAAACCGTGGGAAATCATCTGTAACATTGCGCCACTAATACCCAAATCAGTGAAAGACGCAATCCCCAGGAGTACAAATCCCATGTGAGAAATCGACGAATAAGCCAGCCGACGCTTCATATTCCCTTGGGCGAAGGAGTTCAATGCACCATAAATAATGTTCACAACCCCAAGAATTGCTAGAACAGGGGCAAAATAGATATGTGCATCCGAAAGAATTCCCAGATTCAGGCGAATTAGTCCGTAGCCGCCCATCTTGAGCAGCACACCCGCCAAAATCATTGATACTGGGGAAGAAGCCTCTCCGTGAGCATCTGGTAACCAAGTATGCATGGGGAACACAGCCAACTTGACACCAAAAGCAATCAGCAATCCCGCATATAGCAGCAGTTCTAAATTCAGGGGATACTCTTTGAGTCCTAAAGTAGCTATATCAAAGGTGACATCACCGCCACCATATAGCCCCATTGCTAGTGCTGCCACCAGAATAAATATAGAAGCCGCAGCCGTATATAGCAAGAATTTTGTAGCGGCGTAGCGACGTTTCTGCCCGCCCCAAATACAAATAAGTAGATATACCGGAATTAGCTCGACTTCCCACATAATGAAAAACAGCAGCAAGTCCTTGGCGACAAATACCCCTATCTGGGCTGAGTACAGCACCAACATCAGGAAATAGAACAGGCGTGGTCTGCGGTCAACTTGCCAAGCTGAAAAAATTGCCAGTGTTGTTACCAGTCCGGCTAAAAGTACAAAAGGAACCGATAACCCATCTATCGCAACCGCCCAATTCAGACCTAATTGGGGCATCCAGGTATAACTTTCTTCCAGTTGAAAACTAGCATTACTGGCATCGTAATTGTGCCAAAAAGCGTAGCACATCAAGATTAAGTCGGCTAATCCCACACCCAGTGCGTACCATCTTACCCACTTGCCATCTTTGTCGGGTAGCACAGGGATAACCAAAGCAGCAATGAATGGTAGCAGGACAATCGCAGTTAGCCAAGGAAATTTATCCGCCATCATATCACTAAGAAATAATACTTATTTAGAGATCATGTCATATTATTCAACTTTTTAATAATTTTTTAACCCAGATAGGACTTACGCAACAATTGCCAAAAATCTTGATTTATCGTTCGCGTAGCGTGCGCGAAGCGCATACCGCCAAGCCGCCAAGAACGCCAAGAAAAGGTAGATTATGCGTAAGTCCTACCAGATAAGGTTGTAACAATCATGTACCGAGTTTTATTTTTTCTATACTTTGGGTGCTAAAGCCCTGGGAGAATACTATAGCTGGCGACACTTCGGCGCAAAATCCCATAATTTTCAATTACATCCATCAAAATTTAGCTAAGTTTTACCATCATCGGGAATTATTAATTATGTGTAGTCTCTCCATTTAACTAAGGAATATTTCATGCTCACAGGATTATTTTCATTCAACGGTCGCTACCGCATATTACATCTAACTTGGTTCGCATTCTTTCTTTCATTTGTTGTCTGGTTTAACTTTGCACCATTTCAAACAGCCATCAAAGAAGCACTCAGCTTAACGGAAGGACAAGTTAGAACTATTGCCATTTGTAACGTCGCCTTGACTGTGCCAGCCCGCATCATTATTGGTATGGTTCTAGACAGATATGGTCCGAGAATTACTTACTCAATTTTGTTGATGTATGCGGCTATTCCTTGTCTAGCTTGTGCCTTGTCCCAAAATTTTAGCCAGTTGGTCATTAGTCGCTTGGCACTAAGTATAGTCGGTGCTGGTTTTGTAATTGGGATTCGCATGGTTGCTGAATGGTTTCCTCCCAAAGAAATTGGAATTGCAGAGGGTATTTATGGTGGTTGGGGGAATTTTGGTTCAGCAGCTGCGGCTTTTACTTTACCTTCCATAGCGGCGGTGACAGCTATTTTTACTGTGGGTCAACTTAACTGGCGGCTGGCGATCGCCTTAACTGGGATAATAGCTGCTATCTACGGAGTTATCTATTTTTTCAACGTTGAAGATACCCCCAAGAGCAAAGTTTATCAGCGTCCCTCTCGTCACGGCGGAATAGAAGTTACCAGCAAAACCAGCTTTTGGCTGCTGATGTTGAATAATATTCCCTTAGTAGGCATATTAGCCTTATTAGCTTGGCGCATCTCTAAAATTGGTCTACTTAATCAAGCCCAATTATTGATTATCTACCTCTTATTAATTTGTCTATATTTCTTCCAAGCCTATAAATGCTGGGATGTAAATCAAGAATTGATGACCGGAAAAAAACAATATTCCCCTCAAGACCGTTATCAGTTTTCCCAGGTAGCAATGTTAGAACTGACTTATTTTGTGAATTTTGGTTCAGAATTAGCAGTGGTTTCCATGCTACCAGCATTTTTCGAGTCAACTTTCAGCCTCAGCAAAGTATTAGCCGGGATGATTGCTGCTAGTTACGCATTCATGAATTTATTTGCACGTCCCGGTGGCGGTTGGGTCTCTGATACTTTCGGTAGTCGCAAATGGACAATGACCATACTGACTGGTGGTATCGGTATTGCTTATCTAGCTATGAGCGGTGTCAGTAGTAATTGGTTGTTACCTGTAGCAATTATGCTGACAATGAGTTGTTCATTTTTTGTCCAAGCCGGTGAAGGTTCTACTTATGCCATCGTCCCCCTAGTAAAGCGGCGAATTACTGGTCAAATTGCTGGTAACGTCGGTGCTTATGGCAATGTAGGAGCCGTGGCTTATCTAACTTTATACAGTTTTTTACCAGCAGGTGACATTGGTAACCAAATCTTTTTTCAGACTCTTGGTGTTAGCGCCTTAATTGTAACTTTCCTTTGTGCCTTATTGCTGAAAGAACCCCAAGGCTCATTTGCTGAACACCACGAGGGTGATCAACCAGATTAGTGATAGTGCGATCGCGTCGCGGTCAAGTCCAATTTCCTGCTAAAATTACTCATGCGATCGCAACTGGTACAGTGTTCATTATGGGTAAACAATGCAGAAGCCAATACCTTAACCCATTCCGAATCTTCCCCAGATTTATAACAGCCAGAATTAAACGCCTGTGCTGTACAGTTGTTTTTAGTAATGGTATAAACATCAATAGATCAGGAAATATGAGTCGTTATTGACCCAGCCTACAAGCGATTAGGTTTCCCTCTGACTAGTCAACTTTTATGAGTTTCACTAATATTATATTTACCAATAAAACCCCAAAACTGATATGAGGCGTTTATTCCAAAAGATTCTCAGATTAGGCAATGATGAGATATTCATGCACCTGATAGAAAATATCGAGGTGGTTGTTTCTAAGTTATTATCACTCGTCATGGTAGTGGTAATTTTAGTAGCTATATTTGATTTAGGCATCTATCTCGCTAATGAGTTGTTTACCAGTGTCGCTGGTACATTTAATGAGGTATTGTTTACGATTTTTGGATTATTTTTGAATATTTTAATTGCTTTAGAAATATTAGAAAATATTACAGGTTATCTCCGCAAGCACGTTGTTCATGTTGAGTTAGTTATTGTTACTTCTTTAATTGCAGTTGCTCGGAAAATTATTATTCTTGATTTGGAAAAGGTAACAGGTATTACTATTATTGGTTTAGCAGTTGCAGTTTTATCTCTATCAATTTCTTATTGGATTATTCGTAACAGCAATGTCAGACATTAAATTTGTTATTAGGATAGGCATTAAATTACTCAAGTTCAGCGTACAAACTGAGTCCAGTAACCTTGTATCACAAAAAACAAAATTCCAGCTTACCAGAAATATCTCCAGCAGCCACATGACCCATTGAACCTGAAGCTTATGGATAGATTCTCAGGCTATCCCAGCTAATATCCATGAAAAAGCACAAGCAATCAGTTTTACCTTCACCCTAGAATAATGGGAGGATTTAACCTCTTTACAACCCTTTGCTTTAATTAAAATCAGTCGCCCAGTATATGAAAATCATAACTTTTCTACAGCCATAGCAGAATTTAATCTTACTGCTCACAAAGGTTAATAGTTGTAAAAACAGGATAGATCAAATATTCCTCCTGTTGTTCTTGTACAAAACATTATGGAGGATTCAGAAAATATTCGTACTAAAAAGCAATATATAAGTGATAGTTAATAATTTTATAACTTTTTAACTTGCTCAAATGTTATCCATAGTACTAATATTTTATAATTTGTTGTGTATGGGATTCTGTAGAATCTATAATTAGTAGAGTCTAACTAATGTAATTGACAAATACAGCACAGCAAAATATTTTATTAGCTAGAATGCTTATCACTCATGAGTTAGGAAAATTTAAATAAAAAATCAGCAAATTTAAAATTTCTTGGCAGTAAGTGAAGC
Organism: Nodularia harveyana UHCC-0300; assembly: GCF_034931085.1. Classification (NCBI taxonomy): domain Bacteria; kingdom Bacillati; phylum Cyanobacteriota; class Cyanophyceae; order Nostocales; family Nodulariaceae; genus Nodularia; species Nodularia harveyana. The sequence continues at coordinate 27,125 of NZ_JAYGHG010000031.1, forward strand.
TATAGTGTATTTAGCAATGCTGCTGTTGGCGTGGCTGAGATTAAATCCTACTGCCAAAAATTTTTATGAATTTGTTTGGAAAGACACTCTAACTAGATGACAGGCAAAAACACAAGACATAATGCATTTCTGCGGCTAGTGTCTGGTAATGTAGCAGCTCTTGGATCAGAATCTCGCTACTCGCTGCTAACCAGTAAAGAAGTAGTAATTGGACGCGACCCCACCTGCCAAGTTGTCTTGGATGCCACGATGTATAGGATGGTATCTCGCCGTCATGCTGTGGTTCGTCCCCTCTCCTCATCCACTAACGGCAAATTTAGCTGGGTAGTTTGTGATTTAAATAGTGCTAATGGTACTTTTTTAAATGGAAAACCTTTATCTGAATGTCAGGAATTGCGCCCCGGCGATCGCATTTCTCTAGGTTCTGATGGTCCGCAATTTATTTTTGAGTATGATTTGATTTCTCAGCCCACGGTAATGACTCAACAGGTCAAACCACTACCATCGGCTTCTAAAAATAACGGTCATACCTATTTAAAAGAACCCGATTCCGTTAGCTTTACTCAACTGTTTCCCATTATTTCGACAGGTAAGGATTTAACACGCAAGGCTTACCTGATACCGGGAATATTAACTGTGATCTTTGTGGTGCTGATGTTTGCTACTGTGGGCCAGCCCCAAAATCAAATTATAGTCGCCACTTACATTGCATCAGCTGCTTACTACTTTGTTTATCAACTTTGCGGTAAAGAGAAGCCTTGGTGGGTGCTAATGGGTGCAGCATTGACTACAACATTGATTTTACTCAGTCCCCTTTTGAATTTATTCATTTTTGTGTTTCGGGAGATTCTCCCCGGTAGTTTACCTTCTCCTCAACAACCCACCACTTTTACAGAACTGTTGGTGAGAATGTTCTTTGGTGCGGGGTTAATGGAGGAATTACTTAAAGCATTACCCTTAATTGGTGCATATTTCATGGGTCGTGGCTTACCTTCTCCTTGGCGGGAACGCATCGGGATTTGGGAACCTTTAGATGGTATTCTCCTGGGAACTGCTTCAGCTATAGGTTTCACTTTGTTAGAAACTCTTGGTCAATATGTACCAAATATTACCCAACAGGTGGGCATAGGTGCTGCTGGTGAATTGGTAGGGCTTCAATTGCTCATTCCGCGTATTTTAGGCTCAGTGGCGGGACACATGGCTTATAGTGGCTACCTGGGATATTTTATTGGGTTAGCAGTCCTTAAACCCCGGATGCGTTGGCAAATTCTTTCTATTGGTTATCTTAGTGCTTCTGCACTCCATGCTTTGTGGAATGCTAGTGGTTCCATTAATGCTTTGTTTTTGGTCGTTGTAGGGGTGTTATCTTATGCCTTCTTAATGGCTGCAATTCTTAAAGCACGGGTATTATCACCGACGCGATCGCAAAATTTCGCCACCCGCTTTATTAACCCAAAATAGGTCGTAACTATTCCCCGACCTCAAAATCCGGGATTTATCCGCCTCCGAACCTCATAGATATAAGTCAAAAGGCAAAATTTAATCTCAGAATTTCTTGATTAGTTCTTGATTTTGCCTTTTAGCTTTTTATTCTACACTCTCAAAGAATAAAATTTTGATTTTATGTCTGGGGATAGATGAAATTATTCTCCACCACCAAATATTTTGGAATTCTTGATTTAACTATATCTTCAAAAGATAAAGATATTCCTAGTTAGACAATGAGGCTAATTTGCAAGTAAAACTATTTGTCATTGGGAGTTAAAAGTTCAGATGGATAGGTGTTTAATTCTCTGAAAGCATAATAGGCGATCGCCACACTAATTTTAGCTTGTTCAATTTCAGATAAACTTAGCCAATCTCGATGTTGGAGTTTATGAATACAAGACATAACCTCTGGGGATGGGTTGCTACGCATAGCATAAGTAAAGGGACGGGTTAAAACTAAGAGATCATCTACATCCCAAGTGGGTAAGAGAGATTGAACACACTGTACTAGTTGATCACCCATTGATTGTTGAGAGGCAAAAGTTGTCACCGTTTTTTCGGCGATCGCCTGAAGCCAGTTTTGGGGTACGCTATCAGCAAAAGCAGAATTTAACGCCACTTGCAGATTATCTACAACAGAATGATTTGAGTTAGTAGGAACCTCCGACCACAGCTGATCAAGTTTGTCATAAAAAGTTGAGGATTTTATCGTTATCTCTTCGTCGATAAAATCCTGTAGAGAAAATTCCTGTTCTAATTGATCAAAATAAGTTTCCGAATCCTGGTCTGCCGGATTCCAAGGATAAGTACCATCATCTGGTTCTAATAAAGCCTCCAATAATTCTAATTCTACTGGAGATGGTAAGGCGTTAAACCTGTCTGAGCTATTAATATGGTTAGTCATTGTTTGCCTCCTGATGAATTATTGAGGAATACTCACAGCTACAACCTCTAGAATTAGATTTCCGTAAAACAATTAATTTTATCTTTGGGGAGTAGGTTTACCCTCGGCACAGTCGAAAGCCAAATACCCAATCCTCTCACACTGAGGGACTTGTACTGAGCGCAGTCGAAGTAAGTCGAAGTAAGTCGAAGTAAGCCAAAGTGCAATTCCTAAGAATCTTCAATTACAAACTGTAAAACCTGACCGTGAGAACTGCCAAACTTTAACTGCATACCAGATGTTAAAGTAACTTCTTCCCGGAGTATTTGTTGCCAACCATTAGCCCCTAAAAACCATGTTGTGCCGTAGGTAGAGAAATCTTGCAGGTAATAAGTTCTAACAGTGGTAGTACCAGTCAAAGTACTGCGACATAAAATTTCAGCGTGACGCTTAGAAACAGAAGGTTCTGATATCACGATATCATTATCTTGAGTGCGACCGATGCGAGTGACTCCAGAGCGGAGTATCCAAGTTTCCCCTTCCGATGCTAGCGATCGCAAAATAGCTATGGGAATCTGGGAATGGATATTAGGTGTGAAATTCTCTGGTAACTCAGTAATTCCTTCATAAGAACTATTAATCAGTTCACCATCAAAATCTGGATGCAGATAAAGAACAGGCAAAGTCCAAGCCAGTTGATTAAATTTATATAGTGTTAATAGCTCTTGTCTAGCTTCAGCAACGGCTTCATCAATAGATTTACGCGATCGCAAAGCCGCAGTCAAGGCTTGAATAAAACTATGGCTTTCGTGGTCAGCAATTTGATCACGCATTCCCAAAACCGCAGGTACACCATGACGAATTAAAACTTCTGCCAAACTGCTGGCGGGGATAGCTTGGTGATTAATCGCGTCGGGTTGTGCGCCCCAACAAGCATTAAAAACTGCTAATTTTAGACCACTCCGGGTTAGTACTTGTGCTAACTCAATACCGTTCAGGGTCATCTCTGGACGTAAAAAGAATAATCCTCCATCTGGCCCCGGTAGTCCATGACCAGCGTAAAAGAAAACATTATAGGCTGCCGTTTCTAATTCTTGGATTAACTCTTGTGGTGTAGGTTGCAGCAGTGTTTTGACTGTACAAGGTGCTGAACCCAGAGAATTACGACTTGCCAACATTGCTTCTAAGGTGGCGGCTTCTTGTGTCAATTGCAGGTTTTCGTCATGTCCTAAAACCAACAAAATATTTAAACTCTGATCTGTTCGCAAATACGGTAGGGGTTCAACTTCGCTGGTAGTCCGACTAAATAGCAAATCTGGAGAGAGAGACATTGCCGATCGCCCCGGTTGGCGTTGCATAATTTCCCAAGGTAAAGCAATCAGATCAGGGTCACGAATTTCTAAACGAAAACGCAATCGTGTATGCTGTCCCATTGCTATGCCGCGACTACGTTCTAGACTACCAAGAATTGATCCGTCGAATATCCATTTCCACAGATGAATACCTAAAGATTGCATCAAACGACTACTATAACCAGCCTTCTGTCCTGATGGTGGTGAAACTATATTGATGGCAAGTGGATTTACTGATTGGGCTGGAAAATTTGAAAAAATAGACAAACCACTATGACCAGCAAACATCTCTTGCCATTCTTGCCAAATCTGAGTGAGTTCAGCCGGCCACACACAGTCATGCAAAGCATAACCACTAGGATAGGGAGCCTTGACCACCCAAATAGCAAAATTATCTGTGCCAGTATTCATCAAACGGGCGATCGCCAAGTTTAGAGATGGCATTGCTTCATTAATGTGACGAATCCACAAACTTTTTTTACCGAAAAATAGGGTTTAAACCCCCGTCGTTCTAAGACGACTTTCAATTCCTTAGTGTACCAATATGCTGCTATACTCATCATAGTGGAAAGGTAATCAACCACTTAAAAAACCTAGCCATCGAAAGACAAGGCACTGATAGCGGTAGCGTGGTGCTAACCATACCTTGATAATTAAACGTTAGTTGCTCTCATCCGGGAAACCCCAAGGCCGTACTACCTCATCTATGCGGTTCTACTGCATTATTCCATTTTCGTTCTAGCAGTAGGTCAAAGATTTATAAAAGCTAGACTTGTTTTGAGCAAAGTCAAAACGCGAATCAGCATTTTGAACCTAATTTTTTCCAACCAAAAAAGACTTGCACTAATGCAAATAGCTTAGGGCATACCCGAATTAACCCTCAATCCCCGTCAATTTATCGTGGGGAGTGTCAAAGTCACTCTCTGTATTATTCCAGATTTTGAACAGTTTCAGGAGTATTTACTGGAGTATTTAACTCAGTTTTACTAGTATCAGTTTCTGTGGGGGTTTGGTTGAAAATTGGATCACAGGGATTTTCCGCGTCAGGTTCTAAGACGGAAACTCCAAAACTTTTCAGTTCAGACAATTTAACCTTTACCTCTGGAATAGAAGGAGTTTCAGTCGGCAACGTATTAATTCTACTGGGAGAACATACTCGCAGATTTACTAACAAGTCTCCAGTATCAACTTCAGGACTGGGCGTGATCGAAATCACTTTCAAAAAACTTTCAGGAGGTAATATTTCTTGATTACTCAGAGGAAGTGTACTTTTGGTTTGAATTACCGATCCAGAAACCAAATCATCAAGAGATTGGGTTATGACTGGGGGACTACTGAGGGGATTTGGTGCTTCTAGATTCTTGATATTAGGAAGACTGAAAGGCCATTTTATATCCGGGAGACTACCTGATCGCAGTTGCATCATTGACCATCCTAGAGAACCAGCTAAGATAACCAAAACAATAGGAACTATCCAACTCCAAGGTAGTTTAGCAATTGCCCTGGGCTGATGGTTTCGTAATACTTTAGTTTTTTGGTTAGGGCTAGCGTCTATTAGTGTTTGTTGTAGCCCTTGAGTAACAGCACTTGTCGATGCTAGTGAAGAAATATCTGGAATCACTGCTTTGAGAGTTGACTTTGGTTCCGAATATTTCACCTGATGGTGTATTAATGCCAAAGTCACATTATCGTGTCCGTTTCTGGTGTTAGCCAGGTCTACCAATTTATCAACTACGTTGGCTATATCATCTTGACCCAGCAGAAGTGGTAAAATTTCCGTTTCCCAATTATCTTCCACACGGTCAAAATCAGTTAATCCATCCGATGCCAGTAAAAAAATGGCATCTTCATCTAAAATAAACCTCTGGGAAGTAGGATGTAATGAATTACTCGGACTCATTCCTAAAGCTTGCACCAGAGAACCGGCCCCACCTTGATGCACAGCTTCACGATAGATAGCATAGCCCAATCTTACTTCCCGCGAAGCCACATCATCATCCAGAGTAACTTGATAACAACCGTGGCGAGTAATCCAGTAGGCACGACTATCACCCACATGAGTAATATACATTTCGTGACCAATGGACAACGCCATAACTACAGTTGTACCCATACGCTGACGGGCTTGGCGGTTTTCACTATCGTTGCGTTGGCTAATTTTATCATTAGCAATTGCCACAGCATTATCTAAGTCAGCCAGCAATATGGAAGGTTCTATGTGATCATAAGAAACAGTGGCCAGGTCTTGTACCTGTTGATGAATTGTTTCAATGGCTAAATTAGATGCAACATTACCTCCTTGGTGTCCACCAATACCATCACAAACAATAGCTAAGGCTGATTTCTTTGGTGGTTTGCTGATTAATGTGCCACTGGGAGGATAACAGGCATCTTCGTTACGTTGACGACTCGGACCAGTGTCTGTTTTGGTAACTATTTTAATCGTAGGACTTTGCGATCGCCCTAATTCTGCCAAACCTTGATCTAAAACTGCAATCAAAACTTCTGGGGAATTAATTTTTCCGTGAATTAGAAAATTGCTCACGTCTTGAACAAATTCAGCTATAGCTGGTTTAGCCTCTGAAGCTAATTTTTGCCAAAATACACCCAAGTCCTCTAACTCTGGTGATTTTGAATCATCAAAACGTAATTCTAACAAGCGAATCAATGATCCTTCTACCCGCAGTACATGAGAATCTATTAAGCTAGTAGCCACACCTTGAGTTTTCAACGGTTGCCACAAATTAGCTATTTGCCATAGCCAATTTAATTGACGCATGGATGTAGCGTCGCGCCAATCAATATTTAACTGTCTACATAGTTGCACTTGTAGTCCTGAAGTATCTACGGACAATGGCGGGTGTTCTAAAAGTAATATTCCTTTACGAGATTCTGGGCTTAAGTTAGCCGAAGACTGACTGTTAGATAGAGGAATTACTCCATATACCTGTGGTACGTTTAGGCTGTAAGAAATTAATCTGAGATAAGCTTTGATATCTTGTGCATTCTCTAGTTCAGGTGACTGTGGAAGTAATCCTGGCTTCTTATCTAAAACAATAGATTCACTAATTACTAAATAGCGATCGGCTAAGACATCTCCTGGGCTACCCACACTCATACCATCCCCTACCGCCCAGAGGTAACGTTTGGGTAGGGCTGTAGAACATCGCTGGCAAAACTTATGTGTTAAAGGGTTAGGAGCCAGACAAGCTTCATTTGGGCAGTAGAGCGTTGCCGCATCATTTTCCATAGTGTTCGCAGTAATCAGCGATTGGCAATTTTTTCAAAAGCATTGGTCGCGGCAATTAAAACCGCTAATGTTTCTTTCACTCAACATATCCAATTTTGGATCATGATTGTAGCTAATAGATAACAGTGTATGTTAATAATTAATTGAACTATGGCAATAACTTTCTCCTTTATTAACGCTACAGCCTCATCATAGCTTTTATTGCCCTTTAACTCTCCATCAATCAATAGAGCCGCCAAATGAAAATGTGTTACCACAGTATAACTCAAGCCAATTGATCAATTGGCTTAATCATGTTATCATTCCGCTTACACTAAATTCTTTATTTTGTCAATATAGTAGCCGCCAAAAAGATGAGAATACAAACCAATAATTAAACCTTGGCGATCAAGGAGAGATTGTTATCTGCTATCTCTTGTTATTCAAAGTGCCAAATATCAAAAATAGCCAATTGCTAATTTTTTATCAACTAGCAATCAGCTATTTATCAATGCTAAACAATGGGCAATTCCTTAAGTTAGTGCTTCAGCACCACCAACAACCTCTAACAGTTCTTGGGTAATAGCCGCTTGTCTCGCTTTGTTATAAGACAAAGACAGACTTTTAATTAATTCACCGGCGTTGTCGCTGGCGTTGTTCATCGCTGTCATCCTTGCTGCTAGTTCACTGGCTGCTGACTCTTGTAACGCCCGTAATAGCTGATTACTCAGATATAGAGGTAGTAAAGAATCCAGAATTTGCACAGGATCTTGCTCAAAAATCATGTCACGAGGCAAAGGACGGGCTTGGCTAGTCACTTTTTGCCGTTCTACTTCAAATTGACCACTACGGCTTGTGAGACGGAAAATTTCATCATCTGCGGCTTCTAGACCTTGAGGATCTAAAGGAAGCAGGGTTTGGACTACGGGACGAGAGCTAACTAAGGATACGAATCTGGTATAGATTAACTCAATACGATCTACACTTTCTGATAAAAATAGGGAAAGTAGTTGATCGGCAATTTCCGTGGCTTCTGAGGCGGTAGGAATTTGCTCTAAGCCAGTGTAAGTACCATCAATAGGTTGTTCACGACGTTGAAAATACTGGATAGCCTTACGGCCTACTAGTACGTACTTGTAATTTACGCCTTCTGCTTGCAGTTCTTTGGCGCGATTTTCTGCCCGACGGATGACGTTACTATTGTAACCGCCACACAAACCTCTGTCGCCAGAAATTACTAATAGCCCAACTGTTTTAACTTCCCGTTTTTTCAGTAATGGGAGGTCTACATCTTCAAACCGGAGACGAGTTTGCAAACCATACAGTACTTGTGCCAAGCGGTCGGCAAAGGGACGAGTAGCAGTTACCTGTTCTTGGGCGCGACGGACTCTAGCAGCCGCCACTAGCCGCATGGCTTCTGTGATTTTTTTGGTGTTTTTGACCGATTGAATGCGATCGCGTATTGCTTTGAGATTGGCCATATTCTTAAGTTCCGAGTCTTTAGTCAATAGTCAGCTGTCAAAAGTCAATAGCCATTAAGTATTTCCCAATGACTAATGACCAATGATTGATTTACTCTGCTGGCCCTGAGCGTCAGCCAAAGGGAGCGTAGTTGAAGGGCTAATGACTAATTACGCTGTGGCTTTGAAGGTCTTTTTGTATTCAGTTAAGGCTTCCTTCAAGGCTGTTTCTTCTTCTTCACCGAGTACCTTTTTGGTTTTCACGGAGTCGGTGTATCCAGGTTTGCCAGTTTTCAAGAATTCCCGCAGACCCTTGGTGAAGATAGTTACTTTATCTACTGGAACATCATCTAAGTAACCGTTAATACCAGCATACAGAATTGCGACTTGCTCGTATACTGCTAGAGGGGCATTTTGTGGCTGTTTGAGTAGTTCCCGTAACCGTTGACCTCGTGCCAATTGGTCTTGAGTGGCTTTATCTAAGTCAGAAGCAAATTGTGCGAAAGCTTGCAGGTCATCAAATTGTGCCAATTCCAATTTAATCTTACCGGCAACTTTTTTCATCGCCTTGGTTTGTGCCGCCGAACCCACACGAGATACTGAAATACCGGGGTTTACTGCGGGACGAATACCAGCGTTGAATAGGTCAGAAGAAAGGAATATCTGACCATCGGTAATGGAAATTACATTAGTGGGGATGTATGCGGAAACGTCACCAGCTTGGGTTTCGATGATGGGAAGGGCGGTCATGCTACCTTTGCCTAATTCATCACTTAATTTAGCGGCGCGTTCCAACAAGCGGGAGTGAATGTAGAATACATCTCCAGGATATGCTTCCCGTCCTGGTGGACGACGCAGTAGCAAGGACATTTGGCGATAAGCTTGGGCTTGCTTGGAAAGGTCATCATAAATCACCAAAGTGGCTTTGCCTTTGTACATAAAGTACTCAGCAATGGTAGCGCCAGTGTAAGGAGCTAGATATTGTAGGGTAGCTGGTTCACTGGCACTAGCGGCAACGACTACGGTGTAGTCCATTGCGCCTTTTTCTTGGAGAGTTTGCACCACGTTAGCAACGGTGGATGCTTTTTGACCAATGGCCACATATACACAAACGACATCTTCACCTTTTTGGTTGATGATTGTGTCGATGGCGATCGCAGTTTTACCTGTTTGACGGTCACCAATAATCAATTCCCGTTGACCACGACCGATAGGAATCATGGAGTCAATAGCTGTAATCCCCGTTTGCATGGGTTCGTGTACAGATCGACGGGCGATGATACCAGGAGCTGGAGATTCAATCAAACGGCTATCGCTAGTTTTGATGTCTCCTTTACCGTCAATGGGAATACCCAAGGCATTTACAACTCGACCAATTAAGGCTTCACCTACGGGAACCTGAGCAATTCTCCCAGTAGCAGTAACGGAGCTACCTTCTTGAATGTTCAGACCTTGACCCATAAGCACTGCGCCCACGTTGTCTTCTTCTAAGTTCTGGGCGATGCCAATTGTTCCATCTTCAAATTCTAATAGTTCCCCAGCCATAGCCTTTTCTAGACCATAGATCCGGGCGATACCATCACCCACTTGGAGGACTGTACCAACGTTAGCAACTTTGACTTCTTGGTCGTATTGCTCGATTTGCTGCTGAATAATGCTGCTGATTTCGTCAGGTCTAATTGAAATACTCATGTGTCTATGTTTTTTGCTTTCGTGACGGAATAAGTAATCGCTTCAGAGTGGGGAGTAGGGAAAGCTTTTTCCTCAATTCTCCAATTCTTTCATCCCCTACCAAGTCACCTTGCTAGACTATCCGCACAGCAAGGAAACTCTAGTAGTATCGCAATTACGAATTAATTACTAGTTAAGCGTAAAGAAAGGCGGCGCAACTGACCGCGTAAACTAGCATCAATTACCTGCGAGCCGACTTTAATGATCACACCACCAATTAAGTCGCTATCTATCTTAGATTCCAGTTCGACTTCACGAGCATTAGTGATGGCGAGAACTTTTTGGATTACAGCTTGCTGTTGAGCTTCTGAAAGAGGAACAGCTGAAGTTACTTCCGCTAAGACGGTTTGATTCAGCTGCCGTAACAAAGCTAAATATTGCTGTAAAACTTGTTCCAGAAAAGCGATCCGCCGTTTATCTACCAGCAACAACAAAAAATTGCGTAAGTAGGGGTTACCACTTTCACCCAGTATTTTTTTAATGAGAGCTTTTTTGTTCTCATTACTAATAAAGGGGTTGCTGATAAAGTTCTGTAGGTCTTGATTTTCTGAGAGCAGGCTTAACAAACTCCGTCCATCTTCGCCAAACTCTGCTGTCAAATTTTTAGCTTTGGCGAGAGACAACAAAGCCTGTGAATAAGGGGCGGCTATTTCAGCTGTTGCTATTTTACTGGTCATACCTCGCCTCCCATTTGTGCGATGCTACTTTCAATCAAACGTTGTTGAGCATCGTCAGCTATGCCGCTTTTCAGTTCTAATTCGACCTTTTGCAATGCCTGAGCAACTACTTGTTGCCGCAATTTGGCGATCGCTCTATCTAGGTCTGCATTCAAGTCAGCTGCACCTGCTGCTTGCAAGCGTTCAATATCTATCGCAGTCTGCGCTAAGATAGCTTTGCTGGCAGCTTCGGCATTTTCTTGGGCCGCTTTTTTGATGTTTTCGGCTTCTGCTTGAGCTTGCTCTAACTTTTGCTGTGCTTCTTTTAGTTGCTGTGCAGCTTGAGAGGCACGTTGCTCTGCACTCTTAATTGCTGTTTCAATGGTATCCCGACGAGTTGTTAGGGTTTTACCCAAAACTTTGCGTCCGAATACCAACAGCACAGTAATAATAATGGCAAGGTTAATCAGGTTGGTGTCAAATATATCTGTATTTAGACTAAAACCACCATGTCCCTCTGCCTCTGCCAAGTCACTTGCGATGGCGCTGGCTTCTGCCATCAACAATAAAAAAGTCCCCATGTTTTTCCATCCACAACTGCGCTGCTAAGGCTTAACATTAATGACGTTGCCAAATTTTACTTGGCGAATCCGTCTTTACAATGTCACTTAATGATTCCCAGCTAAATTTTCGTTAGCACCAACCTACTACACACCTGCTCCTAGAAGCTTGTCTAGTATTTGGCGACTGAGAGAATCTACTTGCTGCTCCAATGAAGCCAAAGCTGCTTGTTTTTGCTGCTCAATTTCACTAGCAGTCTTTTCTTTTTCTGCCTGGGCTTGCTTTTGAACTGCGGCTATTTTCTCAGCTGCAATTTTTTGAGCTTCAGCTTGAGCATCAGAAATAATTGTTTGGGCTTGTCTTCTAGCTCCTGCTAAAGACTGCTCATATTCCTCTGCCAATTTTTCGGTTTTTGACAAGCGTTCCTGTGCTTCTAATTGATTGTTACGGATATAATCATTCCGTCCATCAATAGCATTGCCCAGTGGCTTGTATAGTGTTGCATTCAACACTAGAGCTAAAACTAGAAACTGAATTGCCATTAAGGGCAGGGTAGCATCTAGATCAAATAGCCCCCCTTCCTTGGCAACCTCTTCTACTGCTAATAAGGTAATCCAGTGTGTCATGGTTGCTAATTTCTATCTAATATATTAGTCCTGAGTTGTTAGTTAGGGAGTTATGAGTTAAATTTCTAACCCCTAACTCCTAACTTTTTATACTCAGTACTGATTATGCGAAGGGGTTAGCAAACAGTAGCACTAGGGCAACTACTAGACCGTAGATGGTTAGCGCTTCCATGAATGCCAAACTTAATAGCAATGTACCGCGAATCTTGCCTTCAGCTTCTGGCTGACGGGCAATACCTTCTACAGCTTGTCCAGCTGCGTTACCTTGACCAATACCAGGGCCGATTGCAGCCAAACCAACAGCAAGAGCAGCAGCTAAAACGGAAGCAGCAGAAACTAATGGATCCATGATATTCTTTCCTTACTTTACTTAACTGAGTTTAATCGGTCTAGAAGTTGTTGTGTGTCAGTTGCGATTGATCATTGTTAGACAATGATGCAAAGACTAATGACTATTGAGGGTGTTTAATGTCCCTCATGCTCCTCGCCATGATGGTCTTCCATCGCTTCACCGATGTAAGCGGCGGCTAAGGTAGCAAAAATTAGTGCTTGAATGGCGCTGGTAAATAGTCCCAAAGCCATGACTGGCAGAGGTACAAACAAGGGTACTAGCAATACAAGTACACCTACTACAAGTTCGTCAGCCAAGATGTTGCCGAATAAACGGAAACTTAGGGAAAGAGGCTTGGTAAAGTCTTCAATAATTTTGAAGGGCAACATGAACGACACCGGCTGGACGTAGTTGCCAAAATACCCTAAACCCTTTTTACTGAAGCCAGCGTAAAAGTACGCTAGGGATGTCAGCAACGCTAAGGCAACAGTTGTATTGATGTCACTTGTAGGCGCTGTTAGTTCACCTTCTGGTAAATGAATCAGCTTGAATGGAACCAGCGCCCCTGACCAATTTGACACAAAAATGAACAAAAACAAAGTGCCGACAAAAGGCACCCAAGGGCGATATTCTTTCTCGCCAATTTGGTTTTTAGCCAAATCCCGAATGAATTCCAGGGCGTATTCCATCAGGTTCTGCAACCCACTGGGAATTCTTTTGATGTTACTGCTTGCGGCTAAGGAAACTAGCACTAGCACACCAATAACAAACCAGGATGTGAGAAACACCTGACCATGCAGCTTGAAGTTGCCTATTTGCCAGTACAGATGTTTACCCACTTCCAATTCGGCAAGTGGAATGGTGTAGAAATTCAGAAAATTCAGCATTTTCTTTCCATATCAATCGTTTCTCCCATATTACCTGGAGAAGAGGAGCTTTCTTTGCGGTGTGGATATTCCTCACCCAAGGGCGGAGGTTAGCTTTTTCAGGTTGTCGGAGCTTTGCCTAGTCAGAGACAACAGCCATCCTAATTACGTAGATGATGAGTGTGGCTTTGTAGGTGAGAAATCCCAAGAATATGGGCAGTATTTGTAGTTGATTCCACCGCGATGCTAGCAAAATCAGCGCTACTAATAAGGCTAACCGAGTTTTACTCAGCGACTGTTTTTCTCTACCTAAACGCTCAACATCTTTTGCCAACATCCTCAAGTAAAGCACACCTGCACACGCCCCTAATAGATAATTCAGGGCAATGTTTAGAGAATAAGCAATCCACACAGAGATAAATACAACCCCTGTCAAGGCAAGTGTGATTACTAACAACTCTTGGTAGAGTTGATAGAACTCCTGCATGGAAGAGTCTACTGGTTCTGTATCGTCAAAACCAGTTTGAGTATCTTGTTGTGTTGTCGGAGTGGGATCAATTGAATCTTCTGACAAGCTCACGAGACTTGAAACCAGTACAGCTAACTTATAATGACTGCACATTCAGTCAGCTGAATCATATCATGATCAGGTAACAATACTTTAGAAAAAAACAATTAACTTCTTGCCATGATCAGACTAACGGTAGAAGCCCTGCTGTGTGGAGGAAAATGCTAGGTGACGCTATAGGTGGGAGCGGTAGATAAAAATCGGAAATTTCTCCTGTTCAAATTCCAACTTTCTTCAAATTTCACCTATTGTTTGCTCTGTCCTACCATGTTGATGATTGTATAATCATCTGCCTGATATTAGTAATTTAACTAACTCAGTGTTAATAAAATTAACTGTTGTTCCAGGAGTGTTCTGACTTGATGCAAGTTGATTTTTATGTCTGTCAAAATTTCTGCTACGGTTAAATTTCCCTGACATTTGTGTAAAAAATCTAACTCTATATTTGATAAGTTGACAATTTGATAGTTGTAGTTAAATAAACATTGACTGGGGAAGCCATCTATGCAGGGGTTGAGTTCGGGAATGGCTTTTAGTAGGAATTGATCCTGTGACCAGTTGGATTTAACCACGGGAGGACGACCGAGGAAAAACTCATAATGGGTTACTTCTGGGTCTAGTAATTCTATCAGGCGGTAACGTTCTCTTTCGCTCAATTTATTCGCCCGTGCAATTAACTCTGGTGCTTTGGCTAAAAGTCTTTCTAAGTGCCAAAAATCGGGATTAGAAAAGCCGATAAACTCTAAATCGGCAGCATCAATTAATTCAAACAGTGTATCAATGTTGTAATCAGTTTCCTGGGGATGAACGTACATATCCGCAAAACATTCATCTTTATGATTTTCTAATGACCAAAGTAATTGATCTCGCTTGACAATGCGGTTGTTTTCTGGTAGAGATGCGAATACTTTTCTTCCCACTGCGACCCCATCACGATAATCGCCTTTTTTGTCTCCTTGGAGAAGTGCGATCGCCTTTTGCATGAGTTGAATTTCCCACCGTCCCAATTCGCCATAGACAAAAATGTGCATTAGTCCACCAGGGGCTAATTTTTTCGCCAAAGCTTGAATACCACGCACAGGGTCAGGTAAGTGATGTAACACACCCACGCAGTTAATTAAGTCAAACTCCCCTGGTAGTTGTTCCACATCGTACAAACTCAGGTGATGAAACTCTACCCTATCAGCACCGGAACTTTTACAGCGTGCTTTAGCTACCTCTAAAGTTCCCGCACTTAAATCAATTCCTACCACCTGCGCTTCGGGGTTGAGATGTACCAAATATTCAGTACTCACACCAGAACCACAACCAGCATCTAAAATACGGATATCTTGCTTGGATGGTTTGCGTCCCAGACAGAAGTTATGAGCAGCTATCCAATTCCAGCGCCAATTATACCCAGGAGGTGCTTCATCTAGTAGGGGTTCTGGCGGAAATGGATATGTATCGTAGAGTTTAGCAACAGCAGCACTAACAGTTTGGGAGTCTGACATGATCAGGAAGAAAGCAGCATTTCTGAGTTTAGCCGGTTCGGAGAATTAATAGACATCTGCTGGAAAAAATGTAGAGACTTTCCATAGAGGATATCTAGTAATGTCCTGTGACAACGCATATTTTATTTTCACCAGATGTCTAAATGATCATCGGGTAAACTGATTTCTACTTCAAGCAATAATTCCAGAGTCAACCAGTTCTTTTCCCTCTTCAGACCAAATAGTCAAAGCCAGGCTAGTGCTAGTAAAGACAAGAGTATTAATATTAGGTAAATTTCCGAATTTTATTGATTATGGGGCGATCGCCTAAATACTAATCCTGATTAATCATTTTTTTCCATATTGTTGATGTCGCTGATTAAGTTAGCTAAATATTAAATTATATTAAAAACTACTACTTTTGAAACAAAATGTGCTGATTGATTTGTATCAAGAGGATACAAAAAATCCTTAATTTTCGCCCAGAGAGAATACATACTCATTCAGTCCAACTCATTTGGATGATAGATTCTACATACTTCTTAATAAATCACCAGAGAAACCGCAAAACGTTTTAATCTAAAAGCTAACAGGGTTAATTTACTGGCAGTTTTGCAGGCAGCAACTTTAGTCCATAATCACACTGATGTGTGAAGCCTCGAAACAACCCAGACTTAACACCTATAAATTAAAGGAGTTTTAGAAATCTCATGAGTGTTAAGGCAAGTGGTGGAAGCTCCGTTGCGCGTCCGCAACTATATCAAACTCTAACTGTGGCGACTATTTCCCAAGCCGAGCAGCAAGACCGCTTTTTGGGAAATGGTGAACTCAGCGAATTAGCAAGCTATTTTGCATCTGGTGCCAAGCGTCTAGAAATTGCTCAGACATTAACGGAAAATTCCGAGATTATCGTTTCCAGAGCTGCTAACCGGATTTTTGTCGGTGGTTCACCAATGGCTTTTTTAGAAAAGCCCCAAGAACGTGAACTAGCCATGGCGACAGCTGGGGCTACATCTGAGGGAAGTGTTACAGAAGGCATGAAACTAGGAACTGTCACCTACGTTGAAAGCCGTGGCGGATTTCTAGAAAATCTCCGGTCAATCTTTAACTCGTCCCCTGGTGGTCCTACACCTGCTGGTTTTAGACCCATTAATGTCGCCCGTTATGGCCCCAGCAACATGGGTAAGAGCTTACGGGATTTATCCTGGTTCTTGCGCTATGCTACCTACGCCATCGTCGCTGGTGACCCCAATATTATTAGTGTCAACACACGGGGTTTGCGGGAAATCATTGAAAATGCTTGCTCTACAGAAGCAACATTAGTAGCTTTACAAGAAATTAAATCCGGATCACTTTCCTATTTCCGTAAGGATGCTGTGGCTACAGAAATTGTGTCTCAGTACATGGATGTGTTGCTGAATGAATTTAAAGCACCCACACCTTCTAACAAAGTTCGTCAACGTCCTTCTGGCGACCAACAAGGGCTACAACTGCCACAAATTTATTCTGTAGCAGCAGAACGTCGTCCTAAGTTTGCCATGAAGCCTGGTTTGTCAGCCAGTGAAAAAATCGAGGTTGTGAAAGCAGCCTATCGGCAACTTTTTGAGCGCGACATTACCCGTGCTTATAGCCTGTCGATTTCTGACTTGGAATCTAAGGTGAAGAATGGCGATATCTCCATGAAGGAGTTTGTCCGCCGTCTCGCTAAATCTCCCCTTTACCAAAAACAGTTTTATCAGCCTTTTATTAACAGCCGAGTCATCGAATTAGCTTTCCGTCACATTTTAGGACGGGGACCAAGTAGCCGTGAAGAAGTGCAAAAATATTTTGCGATTATTTCTAACGGCGGTCTACCTGCTTTAGTGGATGCGTTGGTTGATTCTAACGAATACGGCGATTACTTTGGCGAAGAGACAGTTCCCTACATCCGGGGTCTGGGTCAAGAAGCCCAAGAATGTCGTAACTGGGGACCGCAACAAGACCTGTTTAAATACAGTGCGCCTTTCCGGAAAGTACCTCAGTTTATTACGACTTTTGCGGCTTACGATCGCCCATTACCAGACCAACATCCTTATGGTTCCGGTAATGACCCATTAGAAATTCAATTTGGGGCAATTTTCCCGAAAGCAACTCGCAACCCCAGCAGCAGTCCTGCTCCCTTCGGTAAAGATACCCGTCGGATTCTGATTCACCAAGGGGCCGGTATTAATAACCAATTGAGTAACCCCAAGGCGCGGGGTGAGGCTCCTGGTACTCTAGGACCAAAAGTCTTTAAGCTAGACCAAGTTCCTTCTACTCTCAGCAGAAAAGGCGGTCAAGGTGTCAGCGTCAAGTTCTCGGAAAGCTCTACCCAAGCGGTAATTAGGGCTATTTACCTACAAGTCTTTGGCCGTGATGTTTACGAAGGTCAACGCCTGAAGGTAGCAGAAATTAAGCTGGAAAACGGCGAAATTACTGTCCGGGAGTTTGTGCGGATTTTGGCGAAGTCGAATCTATTCCGCCAGTTGTACTGGACATCGCTGTATGTTTGTAAGTCCATCGAGTATATGCACCGCCGCTTGTTGGGTCGTCCTACTTACGGTCGTCAAGAAAACAACAAGTATTTTGATATTGCGGCTAAGAAGGGTTTCTACGCGGTTGTAGATGCCATTCTGGATACAACAGAGTACAGTGAGGCGTTTGGTGAGGATACAGTGCCTTACGAACGGTATTTGACTCCGGCTGGTGTGTCGTTGCGTCAATTGCGCGTTGGTAGTATTCGTGAAGATGTCGGTACTGCGAAGGTGGAAAAAGTCGAAACACCTCGCTTTGTTGAACTGGGTACTGTCACTGAAAACCGTACAGAACCAGATATCGAATTCCGCATGAATCAAGGTGTTACCAAGAAGCGCGAACAAACTAAAGTGTTTAAGCTGGTAGCTAATACTGGGGAAAAAGTTGCCGTAAATACTTTGATTAGTGCTGCTTATCGCCAGATTTTTGAGCGTGATGTTGCACCTTACATCATCAAGAATGAGTTTTCAGCTTTAGAAAGCAAGCTGGGGAATGGCGAAATCAGCGTCAAGGAATTTATTGCTGGTTTGGGTTACTCGAATCTTTACTTGAAGGAGTTCTATACACCCTATCCCAACACTAAGGTGATTGAATTGGGAACTAAGCATTTCTTGGGACGTGCGCCTATAGATCAGGCTGAAATCCGTAAGTATAACCAGATTTTGGCTACTCAAGGGATTCGCGCTTTTATTAATGCGATGGTGGAAAGTGTCGAATATAGCGACGCATTCGGTGAAGATACGGTTCCTTATCGTCGCTTCCCAACTCTCCCTGCGGCTAATTTCCCCAACACTCAAAAGCTTTACAACCAGCTGACTAAGCAGAATAAATATGTGGTTGTTCCTAGCTTTGAGACTGTGAAGCCCCGGATCAAGTCGGTGAATACGCCTATGTTAGCGAAGGCGATCGCAGATTTGGCAGCCCAAGCCAAAGCTATGGATAAAACCAAGCCATTATTCATTGAGTTGGGTCGTTCCTTCAATGATGGTCGTGGTCAATCTGTAGAAGTGGGTGTGGGTACAAGTCGCCGTAAGCCCGCACGGATTCACCGCATGACTCTAGGTGCAAATCAAGCAGAGAAACAATTAGTAATTAATGCTGCTTACTGTCAAGTGTTGGATGTCTTTAGCGGTCAAGTTCCCCAAGACTACCGCCGTTCTAACTTAGACAGCAAACTGCGGAACGGAGAAATTTCTGTGCGCGAGTTTGTTAGAGAGTTGGCTAGTTCCGAAATTTACCGGAAACGGTTCTATACGCCTTATCCCAACACCAAAGTGATTGAATTCCTATTCCGTCACTTATTGGGACGCGCACCAGCCACACAGGGCGAAATCCGTCAATATAACAAGTTGCTGGCTGATAGCGGTTTAAGAGCGGCTGTAGAAGCAATTGTGGATAGTGCAGAGTATGCTCGCTTCTTTGGTGAAGATGTCGTACCTTATCCACGCTACCCATCATTACCTGCTGGTAACTACCTCGGTAGCGTTCAAGCTGCTGCTGACCTAGTGAAGCAATCTTGGTCTAGTTTGTCACCTGCTGTACTGACAGGACAACCAAGCGATCGCTAGAGGCTGAGGATTTGGGGACTTGTGATTAGGGACTGGGTATTGGAAACTCAAAAATTTCCCCCCTGCTCCCTGCTCCCTGCTCCCCTGCCTCTTTCTCGCTCATATCCTTGTGTAATCAAGCTTTCCGGCAAAAAATGGCTGTGAAATCTGAAAATTAATATTACAAAGTATTAAGAACAGTCATAAATGCTCGACAGAATGCCGGAAAATGTTTTGCGGAAGGTAGTTGAGTTTTCTCGCTAACTCGTCATGCGATAGCTATGGCAATTATCTAATTGTTTTCTCTAAAGCGACGAGAACAGAAAGCTACTGCCAAACCAACTTAAATCGTACCAGTTTAATTAAATTCTGGTTTCATTAGTACTGGAGGAATCCATTAATGAGTATCGTCACGAAGTCCATCGTGAATGCTGATGCAGAAGCCCGCTACCTTAGCCCCGGCGAACTGGATCGGATCAAAAGCTTTGTTTCCGGTGGTGAACGTCGCCTCCGCATCGCTCAAATTTTGACCGAAAACCGCGAGCGCATTGTTAAGCAAGCTGGTGATCAGTTGTTCCAAAAACGCCCTGATGTTGTTTCTCCTGGTGGAAACGCTTACGGCCAAGAAATGACCGCTACTTGTCTGCGTGACCTAGACTACTACCTCCGCCTTGTCACCTACGGAATTGTTTCCGGTGATGTTACCCCCATCGAAGAAATCGGTGTTGTGGGTGTCCGCGAAATGTACAAGTCTTTAGGTACTCCTATTGATGCTGTAGCTGGTGGCGTTAACGCTATGAAGAATGTTGCAGCTACCTTGCTGTCTGCTGAAGACTCTAGTGAAGCTGGCGCTTACTTCGACTACCTAGTTGGTGCGATGCAGTAAGCTGAAGCCATTTTTACTTCTGCTGAAACATAAGTATTGCAATAAGGAAATAACAAAATGCAAGACGCAATTACCTCTGTCATTAACGCTTCAGACGTTCAAGGTAAATACTTGGACACTGCGGCTCTAGAAAAGCTCAAAGGCTACTTCGTAACTGGTGAACTTCGTGTTCGTGCTGCTACAGCTATCAGTGCTAACGCAGCTGCGATCGTCAAAGAAGCAGTAGCTAAGTCTCTGTTGTACTCTGACATCACCCGTCCCGGTGGTAATATGTACACCACCCGTCGCTATGCTGCTTGCATCCGCGATTTGGACTATTACCTACGTTATTCTACTTACGCTATGCTAGCTGGTGATACTTCCATCCTAGATGAGCGTGTATTGAATGGCTTGAAAGAAACCTACAACTCCTTGGGTGTTCCCGTAGGTGCTACTGTACAAGCTATCCAAGCTATCAAAGAAGTAACCGCTAGCTTAGTAGGCCCCGATGCTGGTAAAGAAATGGGCGTTTACTTAGACTATATCTCCTCTGGCTTAAGCTAAGAGCGACTTTGCACTAAATAAATTAGGTGCGAGTTGATTAAGGTCTGGAAATCAATTGTGAGTGCTAGAAAGTTTTATTGCTTATTATGATTAATGAGTGTTAGCGGTCTAGTATTGATAGTTGATTTCCAGACTTGGAGTGATTAATTTAAATATTTGCATAGAATATACACTCCCACTTTTGTTTGTAATAAAAAACTTTTCACAATCACCGTAGGAGATTTAAGATATGGCGCGTTTGTTTAAAGTTACTGCTTGTGTACCCAGTCAGTCACGCATCCGTACTCAAAGAGAGTTGCAAAATACTTACTTCACTAAGCTAGTTCCTTATGAAAATTGGTTCCGGGAACAGCAACGCATTCAAAAAATGGGTGGAAAAATTGTGAAGGTAGAACTAGCAACTGGTAAACAAGGTACTAATGCTGGTTTGATGTAATTAATATATAACGAAGATCATTCTAGGGAGTTGTCAAGAGGTCAAGATAGGCCTCTTTTTTGTTGGCTCTATATTGGATAGGAATAATTAAACGCGGATAAACGCGGATAAACGCGGATAATTTAAAATTGTAAAGTCGAAGTTTGAATGAAGCGTCTTTTATTGATTACAGAACGGTTTGCGCCAGATTTAGGAGGTTTGGCTAGTAGTGCTACGCGCCTCGTAACTACCCTTTGCGAATTGGGTTTGGAGGTTGATGTTGTTACTTGGAGTCGTTATTTACAACCCGGTGAGGTTTTACCGCCGGAATCTGTGGATGCTAAGTATCGAGTATATCGTATAGGGTTATACCGTCATTGGGATATGACGATGCCTCATACTTTGAATTTTCTGGATTGGTTGCAGGAGAGTCGGGGATATGATGCTGTATGGGGTCATTATCTTTTTCCCAGTGGTTTTTTAGCTACGTGGTTTGCTGGATTGAAAAAAATACCTTGTACTGTTAGCGCCCGTGGTAATGATATTGACCGAGAAATGTTTCCACCTGGCGATTTTGCCCGCCTGCAATGGACTTTACAACAGGCTAAGGTGATTACATCTGTAAGTGCTGATATGTCTCGCAAAATTCAGTTACTGAGTGGACGAGATGATGTATTGGTGCTGAAAAATGCGGTGGATAGGAATATATTTTGTGTGGGAAATTCTGGGGAAATTACACGGGAAAAGTTAGGTATTGCACCTGATGAGGTGGTTTTGGGTTTTTGCGGGGAGTTGCGGGAAAAGAAGGGACAGCAATTTTTGTTAAATGCTTTGACAAAGGTTCGCGGTCAGCGTCCGGCTTGTTTGTTAATTATCGGCGAGGTAAGACCTTCTCAGGATTCTGCACTGCAATTGTATAAGACTCAGCAACCGGAAAATGCCGCGCGAATTATAGTGACTGGACATTTATCTAATTCTGGGTTGGTGGCTGAGTATCTCCGGTTGTGCGATGTTTATCTCCAGCCTTCGCTGTGGGAGGGAATGCCAAATGCGCTATTAGAGGCGATGGCTTGTGGCTGTTGTTGTATTGCTAGTGATGCGGGTGGTATTCCAGAGGTGATTTCACATGGTGAAAATGGTTTTATATTACCTCGTTCTCAGTTGCATAAATTAGGTGAGGCGGTGTTGGAGTGTTTGAGTATGTCTGTAGAAGAGAAAAATGCCATTGTTCAAGGGGCGGGCGATCGCATTCTCAATGAATATTCTATCGATCAAGAGCAACAACAACTTCAAGTTTTACTTAACCGTTTAATACCTAATTCACTATAAGCAGCTGTTAAGGCTTCACAGGCAAGTTTCCAAGTATAATATTTTTCAATGCGCTGGCGGGCATTTTTTGCCAGTTGGGTGGCTAATTCTTTGTCATTATTTAACCGCAATACAGCATCTTTAATGGCTTTAGCTGAACCTGGCTTGACTAATAACAAATGTACTGCGTCTTCTCCTAATTCTTTGACTACAGGTAAATCGCTAGCAATGACAGGAACTCCTGTGGCCATACCTTCTAAAATCTTCAGGGGACAACAACCTTGAACTAAATTGCGATCGCTGGGCATTAATGGTGCCAAAATCATATCTGCACCGTGGATATGTTCGACTAACTGTGTTTGTGATGTTGGTTGTAAAATAGTTAATCTATCTGTCATACCTAACTTCAACGCTAGCTGCTTTAACTTATCGATTTGAT
Source organism: Nodularia harveyana UHCC-0300 (assembly GCF_034931085.1). Classification (NCBI taxonomy): domain Bacteria; kingdom Bacillati; phylum Cyanobacteriota; class Cyanophyceae; order Nostocales; family Nodulariaceae; genus Nodularia; species Nodularia harveyana. The sequence goes on from NZ_JAYGHG010000031.1 coordinate 50,039, forward strand.
AGTCTCTAGCTTGTCCAATCACTGTTAAATTGGCAGGTAAATCTTTATTCACCAGTTCTAAAGCTTCAATCGCTAAGTTTACACCTTGCCAGGGCGAAAGTGTACCAAAATAAATCATTTTAACAGACATATCCTGGTGATTATTCACAGGCAAAATATTCCTTAGATGATAATTATCGGTAAACACATCTAAATCTACACCGTTGGGAATTACTCGAATTTTATCGGCTGGAACATTCCGAGTTTGCAAATATCCAGCAGTAATGTGGCTAGGTGTGATGATTAAATCTGCTGCTGTTAAACAAACTTGTTCTTGGGTATACAATTTGTGCAGCAATTCTCGGTCATCAGCTACTCCAGGATAACGATACTTGAGTTCTATAGAAGGTAAGCCATTGACTTCAAAAATTAATTTCTGGCAATATTTGTGTTTATGAAGTGCTATGATGTATCCTTCATAGATTGAACGGATATGAACTGCTGCAAATTGACGATTTTCTAACCATTCCCGCAGCAAATTTTGAAAATACAAGACTCTAGAAATTAAATTACCGCCCAAAGCAGGTAACATTGTCTGCATAACTTGTGGGAATATTTCATGATTATCTGTCCTTGTTGCTGTAGGAGAAACTGTCACTAATTTAATATTGCCAAAATTTCGTCCTAAAGCCTGAGAAAAAGCAGCAATATGAATGGCTGCGCCCTTTGGTGCAGGTACTATATCAAAGGAAATATAGACTATCTGTGCTTGACTCATATATACTTTATTGACACTTTATTTTTTACTTTGTTATACTGACTTTAATTTATATTGATTCATGTAACATATTTATCGTTTCTCAGAAATTAAATCAAGTTAATAAAATCCATTCCTCTGGAGAAAAGGTCTTAATAGACTTTTACCTACAGCAAATTAGTTTTTATGCAGGTTGAAATACCTGTAGAAGACAGTCTGTCACTTTCAAGTATTAATTGTTTAAGGAGAGCCGATTCAAATGCCTATTGAATTACAGGAACTACGGAAGCAATTAATTTACGAAGAAACAGCACTATTTGATATTGTTAAAACTGATTTAGATGATATAGAGGCACTTTCACAATTAGCCAAAATCAGACAAAAGAAATTTTCTAAACAGGCATTTTATTATTTTATAGCTACGGTACTGTTAGGTTTTATCAGATTTAGTATATTCAACGGTGCAGTAGCATCTATTTTTCAAAAGGCAATAATTTTATTGCTGAATATGGGCTTATTGGGTTTGACCATAGCCTGTATTTATATGCTATTCATGATGTTTAAATTTCGGAGATTAAATTTAGTTAATTATCGTTATGATCTCAGCCAAAGTTTAATGAGAATGCTGGCGAGAGATATAGATGAAACAAACTCTATTTATTTGAAATTATCTTTCCAAAAATCGGAGAAGAATGAATATAAAACTGATACGTTAGATCATCCCTATAAGAGTGGATGGAAAATAGATATTTATAAAAATAAATGGTTGGATATTAAAGGACGTTTTTTAGATAAAACGCGCTTTGTGTTAACTATTAATGAGTTAACCAAAAAACAATATGGTTGGAAACGTAGCAGAAGCGGTAAGAAAAAGTATAAATCTAAAATTAAATTGAGAGGGTTAGATATAAACCTGATTTTAAGCTATCCACAACATAAATACGGGTCTGTTAAAATTTTGCAGAATGATGTTATTAATGCCATAAAACTACCAAATTGTTCTGTTGTGAGAGGTATAAAAATCACTAATAAAACTATGAACTTAAATGTGAGAATTTCGCCAGAAGTATCAGAAAATGAATCAGATATATATATAACAATTGTGGCGATGTTTTTAAGTCTTTACCAAGTGCTTAATCTGGCAAAAATTCTATATAAGGAAAAGTCATGAATCAGAGAGCTATTATTAGTTTATTCTTAGTGCTTTTGGTGAATTTACTTTTAAGTTGTAGCAATCATCCCGGATCAAATACTTTTACCGAACACATTATCTCTCCGACACTAGCTACTACAAACAATAATCTTGTTGTTCAAACTACAAAAATTAAGTTTAAAACAGAGTCAGGTAAAGATTTATTTTCTTTAAAACAAAAAGATAATGGGATAAAATTAGTTGATAGTAATGAACAAGAATTAGCGAGAATCAGGGAAAATACTCCAGGGATAATGAAAATTAAGAATGCTTCAGAACAGGTTCTGGGTTATTTAATCCGAGAAAAAGGCCAGTGGAAGCTAGAAAATCCGTCACGGAATCTAGGTTTATATACTCTTAAACGTCATAATAATATTCACTACACTCTGGAAGATGCTGCTAATAAAACGATTTACGAAATCAAAATACAAAAAGGTAGTTGGGAGATTAATACAGCAGATAAAAACTTAGTTTATCAGGTGAATATTAAAGATGGTAAAACTTCTTTAATAAATTCATCTGCAACTGCGATTTTTTATACTAAATCAGCTATTTCACCCATTGCTTTTGCTTGTTTTGGCTTCGATGTTCTCACCCGCGAACAACAAGCAGCTTTAGCTTATGCTGTAAATTTAACAGGAGGGAAGTAAAACTTGCAGATTCAACTGAGTTGGATAGATCCTAATACGGAAGAACGCCGAGAACCATTATTAACAACTCCAGTGGCTATCGGCAAAACTTTTGAAGCTATGCCAGAAGAAATTAATGGTGAACGAGTTTCTAGAGTGGTAATTGCAGATGATTTAGTTGTTGATTATCATATTTTAATTGCTTGGGAAAATCCTCGGCTAATTGTGATTGCCCAGGATACAAATAGGGGTGTAAAAATTAATGGTTTACAAAGGAATAATGGTAGTTTGAAAAATGGCGATCGCCTGGTAATTGGGACTTGTGAAATTTTAGTTAACTTGGTAGGAACTGATGTGTGTGATCGGATGGTAGGATTTTTATTTAAACGACGCTGCGATCGCACCGATGCTACAGACTGCCCTTACTGTCATGAGTCCTATGAAGAAGACTATGCTTTCTATCCCGATTATGGAAATTATCAGTTTGAGGAGTGGGGGATAAATCAATATTCGGCTAATGTGAATTTTACAGAAGCTGATTCTGTCAGTTTAGAACGTGAACGTGATGGTTATTTTGAATATAATATGGGCGCAAGTTGAATAAAACTTGGTTAATTTATGCCCTTGGTGGCGGTTGGGGTCATCTAAATCGGGCTTTGTCCTTAGGTAGAATTGCAGCACAATATATAAACGTCAGGATTATTACAAATAGTCCCTATGTACAGCAAGTCAGTCACGAGGGTTGTTCACTAGATTGGATTCCTGATGATGCTGGTTTTTCCAAAACTTGTTTACAAGTTAAACAAATTTTACTCACTACTAAACATGACTGCTTAATTGTCGATACCTTTCCTCGAGGTTTAGGCGGTGAGTTAGCAGATATCCTACCTGAATTGAAGTTTATACCCAAAATTTTAATTCATCGGGATCTTAACCCCAAATATATTACTGCTAAAAACTTACAGAATTTTGTCGCAGCCAATTTTGATAGTGTAATTGTACCAGGAGAAGGTAAAGATTTAGGTTTGGCAAACTTACCAATTGTGCATCATACAGCACCTTGGTTGATTCGTAATCCGGAGGAATTACCAGAGAGAAACACCACGCGATCGCGTATCCTCAGAGTAGAGGCAACTGTCAACACTATTCTTGTATGTGCCGCCGGTAACGTCTCAGAGTTGGATATTTTTAGTCAAATTACCCTCCGCTTACAGCAAGAATTTCCTCAATGTGCAGTGAGAATTTTAGCCCATGCTTGTCCTGTAAATTGTCCAGAAACCTTGTGGGTAAATCATCATCCGGGGATTGAATGTTTTGCAGCAGCTGATGTCGTCATCGGTGGGGCGGGATATAATACAGTTTATGAATGTGCCGCAGTGGGTGTACCTTTAATAGCATTAGCTTTTCCGCGATTGTACGACCGCCAAGCAAAAAGAGCGCGTAAAAGTTATTATGTTCAAAATATCGAACAAGCGATCGCCATTGTGAGAATATTGCTAAACCAACTCAAAACAGCCAAAAAACAGTCTATATCAACTTATATTAATGGTGCTGTGCAAGCAGTAGAGCAAATTATGAGTTATAAGTTGTGAGTTACTAATCTTATGCTAAATTTTACTGTACTTAATCGTGAATCTACGTCTCCTGATTCCAATTTTTGATAATTCCGTCTCCACCTGGGCTTTAGAAGCGCGGTTGCTACGCTGGTTAACATTGACTTGGCTATTTGTGGGATTAATTATCCTATTTTCAGCATCCTATCCCGTTGCTAATTCGCGTCTAGGAGATGGACTATACTACTTCAAGCGTCAGATAGTTTGGGCTTTCTTCTCCCTAATTATATTTAATATCATTGTGAATCTTCCCATTAAGAAAATGTTGGGAAATTCTCATTGGTTTATCGCAGTGCTTTTGCTGTTAATCTTCGGCACATTGATTCCAGGAGTAGGTAAAAAAGCTTTTGATGCAGCCCGTTGGATAGCCCTTGGACCAATTCCCCTACAACCATCAGAATTAATTAAACCCTTTTTAGTGCTGCAAAGTGCGCGACTGTTTGGACACTGGGAACGCATAACCTGGCCAATCCGCTTAACTTGGTTAGCTATTTTCAGTTTAGTCATTTTAGGAATTTTGGCACAACCTAACTTAAGTACAGCCGCACTTTGTGGAATGACTATTTGGTTAATTGCCTTAGCTGCGGGATTACCTTACAAGTATTTAGGAGGAACCGCATTTGGGGGCATACTTTTAGCCCTGATGAGTATTAGCATTAAAGAGTATCAGCGTAAACGTGTCATGTCATTTCTCGATCCCTGGGCTGATCCAACCGGCGATGGCTACCAACTAGTACAAAGTCTCTTAGCCGTAGGTTCCGGACAAACTTGGGGTGTAGGCTTTGGGCTTTCCCAGCAAAAGCTATTTTATTTACCCATTCAAGACACCGATTTTATTTTTTCCATCTTTGCCGAAGAATTTGGTTTTTTTGGCAGCATTATACTGTTGACCCTCTTAGGTTTATTCGCCACTCTCGGATTAATCGTCTCATTAAAGGCGAAAAATATAGTCAATCGACTAGTAGCCATTGGCATTACAACAGTGATTATCGGACAATCACTACTACATATCGCAGTAGCCACCGGTGCATTACCCACCACAGGCTTACCCCTACCGATGTTTAGCTATGGTGGTAATTCTATGATTTCCAGCCTTGTGGGTGCAGCTTTGCTGATTCGGGTAGCCCGCGAGAGTAGTGAGGCAGAGGTAGTACCATTGTGGAAACCCCAGCCTGAAAAGCCTCGTCAGCGCCGGATATCTCAGAAAAAGTAAAAAACCTCTCAAACTTTTATAACTCTGTGTCCAATGTGGTTAGTTTCTCCTTGACCTAAATTCTCCTTCCCATAATAATTAAATCCCGTTCCACACCATCCAATTCCGCAACTTGCGGTAAATATCCCCATTGTTGAAACCCATATTTAGCGAATAGTTTTAAACTAGCTGGATTGTGTCCAAAAATAAAGCCCAAAAGGGTTTTTATCCCTAACTTGGGACTTTCTTTAATGGCTTCGGCTAAGAGTTGGCTTCCTAAACCACATCGATGCACAGAGGGGGCGAGATAAATACTAATTTCGGCGGTGGAATCATAAGCTGGTCGCCCATAAAATGATTTAAAACTCAGCCACCCTACAACTATACTTTCTCGTTCTATTACCCACATGGGTCTGTGTGAAGATCGCCTTTGAAACCAAGACCAGCGACTCTGTACAGAGACTGGTTCTAAATCAGCCGTTGCTTGGCGACTGGGAATTGCTGCATTATAAATTGCCACTATTGCAGGTAAATCGGTTTCATGGGCGTGGCGGATCTTCATATATTTCCTATAGGACTCATATTTGATTTCGGAAACAAGACAGTAAAACGCAACATAAGGCACAAAAATCAAAGCGAATTACTCGAATTTATCCATTACTGTCCCTGCGAACACCCTTTACCTTTTCTTTTCGGCTTCATATCTGCTAACAACCGACATTTTCATCGTATCAACCAGAACTCACGATTATTATAGCCGTAGCCAATGAATAAGGGGGTAGGTAAACTAACTGACACCCTGCGTCTTCAATCAATTGAGCAATCCGACAATCACCCACTCACCGGGTCGTAGCATCGGAATCAAGCAAGTTAAGTTTGTAACCAGGTCTCAAACGCAGGATTACACGCCCTCTCAATCGTAAACGGCTATAGCTATATTTCGCCCTTTCTTCTGAGTGCGATCTAGTGCTACCATCCAATAACCATATTATTGATGCCGTTCAGTTGCTTTAACAGATAAAAAACGAAAACCCCTTCTGTGAAAGAAGAGGCTTTGTTATAAAGATAAACCTGGCATCGAGCTATTTTTGCGTAGGGCTACCCCTAAACTATCGTCGCCGCAGTAGCGTTTCACCTCTGAGTTCGGGAAGGGATCAGTGTGGTTCCACCACGCAATAGACACCAGG